>CAZORY010000079.1:0-7755 GCA_964582435.1 uncultured Campylobacterales bacterium | reverse complement strand
CCCTGCGTTACGGCGGACACGAAAAAGCGCTTCGCGGCGGTGAAGAGGAGACGACGAACAATCGTATGGCACTTACCGCCGTCATCGAAGCCCTCAAAGCCCTCAAGGAGCCTTGCGACGTGACGATCTACAGTGATTCGAGCTATGTGGTCAAGGGCATCAACGAATGGCTCGACGGGTGGGTCGCCCGGCATTTCAAAAAGGTCAAAAACCCCGATCTATGGAGAGCGTATCTGGAAGCGGCCAGGCCCCATCGTGTCCGGGCCGTTTGGGTCAGGGGCCATAGCGGCCATCCGGAAAACGAACGGTGCGACGAGATGGCTCGTACCGTCGCGGCACAATATCAAGCAGGAGAACGATGATGGACGAACTGAAACCTCTCGAAGAGCGATTGGGTTACCGTTTCAAAGAGCGGCAGAAACTCGTCGAGGCTTTGACCCACAAAAGCTATAAGAAACCTTACAACAACGAACGATTGGAGTTTCTCGGCGATGCGGTCCTCGACCTGATCGTCGGGGAATATCTTTTCAACCGTTTTCCCAAAGCCAAAGAGGGGGAGTTGAGCAAAATGCGGGCATCCCTCGTCAACGAAGCGGGGTTCAAGAAGCTCGCCGACGCGCTCGATTTGGGCTCGTACATCTATATTTCGGCGGCCGAAGAGAACAATAAAGGGCGCCAGAAGCCCTCGCTGCTCTCCAACGCTTTCGAAGCGTTGATGGGGGCGATCTATCTCGAATCGGGTCTTGAGGAGGTGCGCCGTATCACGATCGGGCTGATCGAGGCTTGTTATCCCAAAATCGATCTGGGATCGCTTTTCAAAGATTACAAAACGACGCTTCAAGAGCTCACCCAAGCACGATTCGGTGTCACGCCGGACTATGTCCTCAAAGACGCTACCGGCCCCGATCACAACAAAGAGTTCGAGGTGGAAGTTTTCGTCAACGAACGGCTTTTGGCCAGCGCCAAAGGCAAGAGCAAAAAAGCGGCCCAACAAGAAGCGGCCCATAAAGCCTTGGAGCTGTTGAAGAAGGAGCGGGCATGAACGAAAATTGTCGACGGATCGATCGTTTCGCCGTGAAAACCGCGAGGATCGAAAAGCGCAAGAGGGGGAGCTTCTTATGAGCAATACGTTCGGTAAACGATTGACGATGACGACGTTCGGCGAATCCCACGGTCCCGCGATCGGTTGCGTGCTCGACGGGGTGCCGGCAGGGTTGGCGATCGACGAATCTTTCATCCAAGCCCAGATGGATCGACGTCGTCCCGGCCAAAACGCCTACGCCACGGCCCGCAAAGAGCCCGACCGGGTGGAGATACTCAGTGGTGTGTTCGAAGGCAAAAGCACCGGTACGCCGATCGCGATGGTGATCTACAACACCAATCAAAAGTCGAAAGATTACGGCAACATCAAAGATCTTTTTCGACCGGGACATGCCGATCTGACCTACTGGAAAAAGTACGGCATTCGAGATTATCGCGGCGGCGGTCGCAGTAGCGCCAGAGAGACGGCGGCCAGGGTCGCCGCCGGTGCGATCGCCAAATTGATGCTCGATGCGCTCGGTATCGAAGTCAAAAGCGGGATTTTCAAAATCGGTGAGGTCGAGGGGCGTCGATTCGATTTCGACCATGCCCTACGCAGCGAAATCTTCGCCCTCGACTCCGAAGTCGAAAGCGCGCAGAAATCGGCGGTGATGCGTGCCAAAGAGGCCCACGACAGTATCGGCGGTGCGGCGCTGGTACGAGCGACCGGAGTGCCGGTAGGACTCGGCGAGCCGATCTACTACAAACTCGACGCCGTTTTAGCCGAGGCGATGATGGGGATCAACGCGGTCAAAGGTGTCGAGATCGGTGAAGGAGTTCGCAGTGCTGAGCTGTTGGGTAGCCAAAACAACGACGAAATGGGCAAAGAAGGGTTTTTCTCCCATCATGCCGGCGGTACTTTGGGGGGGATCAGTAGCGGCGACGTCATCGACGTGAAAGTCTATTTCAAGCCGACGCCCTCCATCTTCAAACCCCTCAAAACGCTCGACGTGCATGGGGATGAGGTGATATGCGAACTCAAAGGGCGGCACGATCCATGTGTGGCGATTCGAGGAAGCGTCGTCGCCGAAGCGATGATGGCGTTGGTGTTGGCCGATATGGTGCTCTTGAACATGGGGCGGAAAATGGAGGATGTGATGCGCTATTATGGGAGAAGGGTATGAAACGGGTCATTTTGCTGCTTTGCCTACCTCTTTGGATGATGGCGAAGTTGCAGGTAGCCGTCAGTATCCTACCCGAAAAGTATTTCGTCGAGCAGGTAGCGGGCGATCTGGCCGATGTGATGGTGATGGTGGCACCGGGTGCCAGCCCCGCCACGTACGAACCCAAACCTTCGCAAATGCGTGCGCTGGCGAAGGCACGGCTCTATCTAGCGATCGGAGTGCCGTTCGAGAAGGCATGGCTGCCACGCTTCAAGGCGCAAAACCCGAAGATGAGGATCGTCGATATCACAAAAGGTATCGAAAAAAGAGCGATGGTGGCGCACCATCATGCCGACCATGCCCATGGCGAGCATCTGCACGAGCGGGTCGATCCGCACGTTTGGCTATCCCCGCCGTTGGTCGCCAAAATGGTGGACAATCTCGTCGAAGCGTTGGTGCAGGCCGATACTTCGCATAAGGCGCTTTATCGCCGTAACGGCGCTCTTTTTAAAAAACGTATCGAAGCGCTGGATCGGCGATTGGCCCTCATGTTGTCTCCGTGCCGGGGAATGGCGATGATGGTCTTTCATCCATCCTGGGGTTATTTCGCGGCCCGGTACGGGCTCCGGCAGATACCGATCGAAATCGAAGGCAAAGAGCCTAAAGCCAGAGCGTTGGCCCGTCTGATTCGCGAAGCCAAAGAAGAAAGGGTCCAAGCGCTTTTCATACAGCCCGAATTTTCTCGACGAAGTGCGCGGGTCATCGCGAAAGCGATCGGTGCCCGTCTGGTCGTGGCCGATCCTTTGGCGAGCGATTGGGCGCGCAACCTTTTGGGGATCGCACGTACCCTATGCGAAGTGTCGCGATGAATCCTCCCGTTATCGAGCTACGTGATGTCACGTTCGCTTACGATGGCAAAAAGGTGCTCGAAAACATCTCCTTTACGGTTCCCGAAAAGGACTTTCTCGCCATCATCGGCCCCAATGGTGGCGGGAAAAGCACGTTGCTGAAAATCATCATGGGCATTTTGAAGCCCCAAAGTGGCGAAGTGCGAATCTTCGGTCGTCCACCCTCCTCGATGGGCCCGAAAATCGGCTACGTTCCCCAGGAAACGGGAGAAAACCTCGATTTTCCCATAACGATCGAGGAGGTCGTCTTGATGGGATTGTTGCATCGTAGAGGTTTGTGGCGACGGTTCGACACGTCGATGCGTGCCAAGGCACGGGAGGCTCTCGAAACCGTCGGGATGGGAGGGTTTGGCTCACAGCGTATCGCGGAGCTATCCGGTGGGCAACGGCAACGGGTGTTGATCGCCCGGGCTTTGAGCGGCGATCCGGAGATTTTGATCCTCGACGAACCGACGGCGAGTATCGATTTTAAAGGACAGCGGGAAATTTTCGAACTGCTCGAAACGCTCAACGAACGGATGACGATCCTGGTGGTCAGTCACGATATGAGCATGGTGATGGGCTATGCCAAACGGGCGCTTTACGTCCACGAAACGGCCCTGATGCATACGATCGACCCCCATACCCGCTATCAGATCAGGCGTCAGCTCGACGGGCATGAAGGGCACTACTGCGGTGCCGACTTCTGGCGGGATTTGGGGGCCAGTATCGAGTGTACGCAGGCGTGCGATCATGCTTGAAGCCCTCTCTCTGCCGTTTTTTCAGCATGCGTTGATCGCCGGTGCGCTGATCGCCGTGGCGATCGGCTTGGTGGGGCCTCTTACGATGGCCAATCGAATGACGTTCATGAGCGGCGGCATCGCCCATGCGACCTACGGCGGAGTCGGAGCCTCCATCTTTTTTGGCTTTTCCATCCTGTGGGGAGCCACGATGGCGGCGTTGATCGCGGGAGCGATCATCTCCTTCCTCGCCTACCGCTATAGCCATCGTGCCGATACGGCGATCGGTATCGTATGGGCGGTGGGGATGGCGATAGGCGTCGTTCTGTCCGATTTGACGCCTGGCTACAACGTCGATCTGATGAGTTTTCTTTTCGGTTCGATTCTGGCCGTCGATGCCGGCGATCTGTGGCTGATGGGCTTGTTCGATCTTTTCGCACTCGCCGTGATCGGATACTTCTACCACGATTTCGTCGCCCTGAGTTTCGATCCCGTCTTCGCCAGATTGCAAGGGGTGCGGACCCAGTGGCTCCATCTGACGCTTCTTCTGCTCGTGGCGCTTACCGTCGTACTCGCGATGCGGTTGGTCGGGCTTATCATGGTGATCGCGCTGCTGACGATGCCTCCGTTCGTCAGTGAACGGTTCGCCCGTTCTTTGGGAGAGATGATGGGGTTGAGCGTGCTGCTTTCGACCCTCTACATTCTTGGTGGACTCTTTCTATCCTATCGCTTCGACCTCTCGTCCGGTGCTTCAGTGATTATCTTCGCCGCCTTTGGTACAATGGTGTTGTTTTTTATCAAACGAAAAAAGGGTAGACGATGATCAAACGGTGCCTATTTCCTGCAGCCGGATACGGGACGCGGTTCCTTCCAGCCACTAAAGCGATGCCCAAGGAGATGCTTCCGGTCATGGCCAAACCTTTGATCCAGTATGGCGTCGAAGAGGCGGTCGAAGCGGGTATGGAGATCATGGCGATCATCACGGGTCGCGGCAAACGGGCGATCGAAGATCATTTCGACATCAGTTACGAACTCGAACATCAGATCAAAGGGAGCTCCAAAGAGCATCTTCTCGACGATATTCGCTCTTTGATCGATCGGTGTACGTTTACCTATACCCGACAAATTGAAATGAAAGGGCTGGGGGATGCCATCTACAAAGGGCGGGTATTGATCGGCGAGGAGCCTTTCGCCGTCCTGCTCGCCGACGATCTTTGCACCAACGACGAGGGCCAAGGAGTGCTTTCCCAGATGGTCGAAGTTTTCAACAAATACCGATGTTCCATCGTCGCCGTGCAGGAAGTACCCAAGGAGCAGGTCCATAAATACGGCATCGTAGCGGGCAAAACGATCGACGATGACCTGATCATGGTGGATCGCATGGTGGAAAAGCCTTCTCCCGAGGAGGCGCCGTCCAATCTCGCGATCATCGGTCGTTACATTCTGACCCCGGACATTTTCGAATTGATCGCCGAGACGGCACCGGGTAAAGGTGGTGAAATCCAGATCACCGACGCTTTGATGGCGCAGGCGAAAAAAGGGATGGTGCTGGCCTACAAATTCCAAGGGCGGCGGTTTGATTGCGGATCGATCGACGGGTTCGTCGAAGCGACGAATCATTTTTACCGACAATGTAAGGCGAAAGAGTGATGAAGCTGGTTCTACTGGACGCCAAGACACTGGGGCGAGACATCGATTTGACCTGCTTCGAACGTTTTGGCGATTTGGCGATTTACGAGACGACGAAGCCGGAAGAGACGATCGAACGTTGCCGGGAGGCCGATATCGTCATCACCAACAAAGTGGTGATCGATCGATCGGTGATGCAAGCGTGCGAAAATCTCAAACTGATCTGTATCGCAGCGACAGGCATGAACAATGTCGATCTCGCCTATGCCCGAGAAGCGGGGATCGAAGTCAAAAATGTCGCAGGTTACTCCACCGACAGCGTGGTTCAGCATACTTTCGCGATGCTTTTTTATCTGATGGAAAAGCTCCCCTATTACGACGATTTCGTGCGCAGTGGCCAATGGGCGGCATCCGGTATCTTTACGTGTATCGACCGTCCTTTCCACGAAATCAGAGGCAAGCGGTGGGGGATCGTCGGTCTAGGTACGATCGGCAAAGCGGTAGCGGACGTGGCCAAAGCTTTCGGAGCGGACGTGGTCTACTATTCGACGAGCGGCCGCCACGACGATGCCGACTATCCACGTGTCGCGCTCGAATCTCTTCTGAAAACGAGCGATATCGTTTCGATCCATGCACCGCTCAACGAGAAGACGCGTAACCTTTTGGATGCCGACGCCTTGGGAATGTTGAAAGAGGGTGCGATATTGCTCAATCTCGGCCGTGGGGGGATCGTCGACGAGTCGGCACTGGCGGAGGCTTTGCGGACAAGGAGGATCTACGCCGGACTCGATGTCACGGAGAAAGAGCCGTTGCCTACCGATTCGCCTCTTTATGAGGCGATGGCGACCGATCGTCTACTCGTGACGCCTCATATCGCGTGGACGAGCGTCGAAGCGCGCCGAAACCTTGTCGCAGGTATCGTGCACAATATCGAGACGTTTCTCAAACGACACACGATCTAAGCGATCAAGTTGATCTTTTCCAGTTCGTAGAGTTCGTAGCGTATGGTTTTGAAAGTTTCCGACTTTTCGGTATCGAGCAGTTTGAAGACCTCTTCCAGCACTCTAGCCGCTTCTTGAGCCCGCTTGTAGTTGGCCAGCAGAAGGGAGGGGATATCGGTGCGTTCCAACTCCGTCGCGACACTCTCTTTCAAAACATCCTTTTCGATCTCTCGGGATGCAAGGAGATCGATAGCGTTTTCGATTGTCGCTAGATGTCGAAGGTGTTTGAGTCGAGAAGAGAGCGTTTTGTCGTCATGAAGGTATCGATTGATATCTTCGATCACGCGAATCCCCTCCTTCAAGCGGTTGAGATTCGCATCGATCAGCCGAAGAAGTTTCGGCGGAATGTCGTCACTCTTCATTCCCGAAGATGCCTAGAATCTGAAGCAGTGAGATGAAGAGGTTCAAAACATCCAAATAGATGGCGATCGCCGCTTCGACCGGGGTGGCGAAAGCCCCGCGAATGATCATTTGCGTATCGTAGATGATCATGAAGGAAAAGAGCAATGCACCGGCGCCCGCGATGACGACTTGAAGCATCGGGCTACCAAGAAAGATGTTGACGATGGATCCGACGATGAGAATGATCAGTGCGATCATCAAGGGTTTGCCCCAACTGCTGAAATCTCTCGTCGACTGCATCGCATAAAGGCTCAGACCTCCCGAGATCAAGGCGGTCAGTATGAAAGCTTGCGCGACGACTCCCATGCCCACCGCCGCCAAAAGAGGTGTCAGCGTGATACCCGTCATAAAGGTGAACGCGAAAAGCATCAGCAGGTTGAGACCGGGTTTTCTACGCGTCAGGGAGAGTCCGAACAGGAGTGCGAACTCCAAAATCACCAATCCGATATACCATTGGGCGATGGTCTGCACCATTCCCATGCCGACATAAGCACCCGCCGCACCGGCAAGACAGGAGGCTGCGAAGAGTTGATAGGTCGATTTGATGAATTTCGCCAGTTCCGCTTCGCTCCGGGCGCCAGGCATCCCATAGACGGACTCTTCCTGTCGTTCCACCTCTTGATCGGCTGCTTGCCGATGAACATAATCACGATTGTACAAAGCCATAGCGACTCCTTTTTATTTTTTTATGTACGTTTAAGATTTTCATGAGGGATTATAGCTTACTGGCTATTGAAAAGCAAGTACACTCTATACATTATATTATGATCTTAAAAAAAGAGGGTTTTATGCTGCTTTTAGAAAAATGGATTGAAAAAAAGACCAAAAAAAGCACGAAGTACTTGACAAGAGGCGGTGGACCTGCTATAATTCCCGTCCACAAACAGGAAGGCCCGCCGAGTTGGGGGGATTG
>CAZORY010000078.1:6202-8067 GCA_964582435.1 uncultured Campylobacterales bacterium | reverse complement strand
TTTTGAAAGAGGTACGAGATAACCTCTGGCAGTGAGGGTTTTTTGGGCGTATCGGCCTTGCAACTTGGCGTCTGCCCATATCGTTGCGATTTTCACGCCGAAACGTTTCACCGTAAGATCGCCGGTGTCGAAATCATAAGTCAGATCCGATCCGTCGGCGTCGAAACCGATAGGGTCGGACAGCACTAGGGTGCCGTTTGTGACGACGGCTCGACGTAAAGTGATCGGCGGTAGGTAAAAAGTGGTCGAAGCGTTGGATTCACCGGTCCGGGAGTTTGGGAATTTTTCGGGGTAGATTCGAGGGGCGACGACTCTCAAACGATCGATGGTAGGATGAGAAGAGAGTAGATCGAAAAGGTTGTAGTGCAAAAAGATACGTTTGGCACGGAAAGCCTTTTGATAACGCACTTGTTCGAGGGTGAAACCACTCAGCAGCGTGCCGTGAATGTTTTTGTAGACGATCCCGTTGTCCAAAAGCGCTTTTTGGGCGATCAGTCGCGTGGTTTCGGGGTGGAGTGCGATGAAAGCGACGAGTCCGATGAAAATCGTCGATAGCTGAACGAATTGTGCCAAATTGGCAAAAAAGCGTCCCATCAGAAGAGTTCTCCGATATGAAAATGGATCGTGAAACTTCCAAGATCGCCCGTATCGAAGCCGATATCCAGACCGATGGGTCCCATAGGGCTCATGTAGCGTATGCCAGGCCCTACGGCGATATAGGCTTTGGCGAAATCGGGAGTGGTATCTTCTCCCAAAAAAGTGATGTCGCCGAAGATCACTCCACGGAAACTGTCGCCCCATGGAATACGCGCTTCGAGGGTTCCTTCCGCAATACTATAAGCACCCACGGGATCGCCGTACCGGTTTTTGGGTCCCAACTGCCTGAAACGCCATCCCCGGTTGGAGTGCATACCTCCCGGATAGAATCGGTAGGAAGGCGGAATACGGCCTTTCAAGACATCGATGGTGCCGACGTACACTCTGGTGGATGCGATGCCCCAGGAGAGTTTGCGGTCGTAGGCCGCGGAGAGCGTGAGTTTGTAGTAGGTCGCGTCCGAAAGGGAACTTTTGATCGATCCCATCGCTTCCGCAATGAAACGATATCCTGACGTGGGATCGAGCAGAGAGTTTCTCGTATCGATCTCGAATCCAAGTTTTGGAGAGACGATCATGAGGTTGCCGTCGGGAAAATTCTCTGGATCACGGCTTTTTCTCGTGTCGATGCTCTCGACGATCAAACTCTCCTGATAGAGCCTGGGATAGCGATGATGTTTGAGGTTGAACGACGCTTTGAGAGCGTATTCGTCGAAACCGTCGAAAATCTCACGACGTACGCTCAAGTCGGTGCCCAATCGATTGTGGTGGGTCAAGGGCATTTCGCCAGAGAGCGTGACGTAACGTTTGATTTGGGAATAGCGGGCTTGCAATCCTACCGTTTTGAGATTACCGAAAAAGTTGCGATGTTTGACGGCGGCTTGTAGATTGACGCCTTCGTCGGTACTGTAGCCGACGCCGGATGTAAAATGTAATGGACGCCCATACGCTGTCACATCCACATGGACGGGCACTCTCTCCCCTTGATGGGTGCGATCGTCGATGACGACCCGTTCGACCCCTTCGTAGCTATAGATGTCACGGTAGGAACGGCGTATCAGTTCGGTGGAGTAGGGATCGCCCTCTTTGAAATAGAGAAGAGATCGTACGATCTTCGGAGAGATGGAAGGCGAGGATGTGATCGTGATATTACCGAAGGTGCAGGGCTTGTTGGGATGGAGATCGTAGACGAGATAGGCGAGATTCTTTTCGATATCGACGAAAGCTTTGGCGTCCAACAAAACGTTGCAATAGTGATGATCGGTGTAGAT
>CAZORY010000078.1:3943-6102 GCA_964582435.1 uncultured Campylobacterales bacterium | reverse complement strand
GAGCGTTTGTGCCTTACGAGGGTCGATTTTGGGTTTTTCTTTCCAGAATTCGAAAAAAAGTGGTTTTGGAATACCCATCACTTCATAAAGTGATGAGGAAGGAATATGATCGTTTCCCTTAAAAACCACAGGAAGGACGCTCGCCAAAAGCGTAGCCTGCCACAACAACCAAAGCACGACCCACCGTTTCAACCGGTCATCCTCTTTTTGATGGTATTATACCAATGATAATACATTCTTCTCTATTTCGTGGAGATTCGATGCCTATTGGACGATATGGATGGAAGACTGAAGGAGTGATATGAAAACCGTCGTTTTCGATCTGGACGGTACGCTGGTGGAAAGCCATCGAGGAATCGTAGCCTCTATCAATCACGTACGTCGTCATCTCTACGGTCTGCCGCCGCTCGAGGAGTCGATCGTCGTTCACGCGCTCAACGAACCTGGCGTCCACCTACCCAAAGCCCTCTATGGGGTCGAAGATTACGAGGAAGAGGCCAAAGAACTCTTCGAAAAAGAGTATGCCGTCCAATGCCTCGAACATGCCAAACCATACGATGGCGTCGTCTCGCTCTTGGAACGACTGAAAGCCAAAGATTGCGATCTTTTCGTCGCGACCAACGCCCCGACCGCCACCTCCGTCGACATCCTATCCCACAATAACATCGAACACTTTTTTACCGATATTATAGGAGCGGATCGCGTGAAACGCCCCAAACCTTCTGCGGAGATGCTTCGGCTAGTTTTAAGAACGTGTCGATATGATGAATGTTTGATGATCGGTGATAGCGCCAAGGATATGGAAGCGGCGATCGCCGCGAATGTGCAAGGCGTTTTCGCGAAGTGGGGTTATGGAATTTTACCCGCCGAGATGTCACGATCTTGCACGGAAGTATCGAATCCGGAAGAAGTTTACCAAATCATATGCGAGGATGTATAGATGATCGATGAAGGTATCGAACGACTCAAAACCCAAATCAAGGATGAAAAAGCGCTCAAGCAAGTCAAGAAAATCGAAAATATGTTGAAAAAGCTTCAGACCAAAAACGGTCTTACCCATTTGGCCAAAGGAAAAAATCTCCAAAAAGCCCTTCGCACCGTCGTGTACGAAGAGGATTTGGTGAAATTGCAGGTCGAATTGGTCAAATTGCAAAATTGGGTCTATGAAAACAAGAAGAGGGTGCTCATCATTTTCGAAGGACGAGACGCCGCGGGCAAGGGTGGGGCGATCAAACGCTTCACCGAACATCTCAATCCACGGCGTTACCGTGTCGTCGCGTTGCCCAAGCCGACGGAAGTGGAGGTGGGACAATTCTATTTTCAGCGCTACATCGCCCAATTGCCCAATCCAGGAGAGATCGTCTTTTTCGATCGTAGCTGGTACAACCGTGCCATCGTCGAACCGGTCTTCGGTTTTTGCACCGAAGAGCAATATGAAAAGTTTATGCAGGAAGTCCCGAGTTTGGAGCACGCTTTCATAGACGACGGTATCATTCTGATCAAATTTTGGTTCTCCATCTCCAAGAAAGAGCAGCGCAAACGGTTCAAAGAGCGACTGACCAATCCGCTCAAACAGTGGAAGATCAGTCCGATCGACAAGCAAGCCCAAGAGAAGTGGGACGACATCACTTACTACAAGGAGGAGATGTTCAGCCGCACCCATACCAGTTACTCGCCTTGGATCATCGTCAAAAGCAACGACAAAAAATCGGCCCGCCTCGAGTCGATCCGTTACGTTCTGTCTACGATCCCTTACGAAGGGAAGAAAGAGGCCGGAACGATCCTGCACCCCGATCCCGATATCGTCCAGCGATATCATCGAAAAAGTAAACAGGTCGATTGAGTCCATGATGAGAAGAGTAACGAACGTATGGTTGACATTGGCGGTCGCTTTGGCCATGGGCGGTAGCCTGTCGGCCAATGCCGACGAATCGCTACAGACGCTTCTTGAGACCTATCGTAAAGCGTCCGATCTTTCCAAGCGCACCAAAAAGGAAAATGCCGGATATGTGGTCGTCTACACTCGCGACGATCTGGAAAAGATGCAAATCTACCGCCTCTCTGACATTTTAAGGGAGTTGCGCTTCGTTCGATACAATCTCAACAACTTCGGGATGCAGGATCCGATCCATATCGACCCATTTTTCTATAGTAGCGAC
>CAZORY010000078.1:0-3843 GCA_964582435.1 uncultured Campylobacterales bacterium | reverse complement strand
TTTCGAGCTCTCCCGAGACTATTCCCAACAGCATCTCTATCTCGATCTACATGACGATAAGAGTCGTATCGAAGGAGAGTACCTACGCCAAAAGCACGATCCGTTCACGGCGCAATCGCTGACGCTTACTCCAACGGGTGGTGATTGGAAAGAGCCCGTGTTCCGGCTATCGGCCACGACGAAAGCGCTGGATGAACATATCACGGCGACACTTTCTTGGATCCATTCTTCCACGAGTATGGGGATGGATTCTTTTGGCCCGTTCTGGGGTGAAATGCTGTTGTATAGACCTGACGAGATGCCGCTTGGCAACCGCTTCAGCCTTCATGTAACGGGTAATCTCGTGACAGGTGGTCTGCATTACGAGCATCCATGGGGAGAAAAGCATCTTTTCAAAGTGGGCATGGAGTATCGCTACAAAGATGGCAAATTGACCAATTATCGATTCAACGACCGTCGAATGCCGGACCGTCGTGCCCATATGCGGATCCACTCCCTCTATCTCCAAGACCAATATACATTGCATGAAAATATGATGTTGGCCCTCTCTCTCAAAGCCAATGCCTACGATTTCAAGACCGACTCCCTTCACGGCAAAGATGCCTCGCTGAATACTTGGCAAGGCAGAGCGGCTTTCAGTACCATACAGGGGGCTTGGCGTCTGAAAGCCTTCGTGACCCACATGGAGTTTCCGACCCAACTATATGTGCTGTTGTTGCACGATTACCCGCTTGTCTCTCAGACACACGACGCCGTGAGCGGAGAGATTCGATGGAGCGATACGACCGACGATATACGATTGTTTAGTAGCTATTCGTGGTATGATCATGTGATACTTCTCAATCCTTTGGCGCCAATGACTGCCCGACAATCCGATCTATTCGAGACGGTGAACCTCTCCTTCGATTATTCCCACCATTTCAATACCGACCATAGAATAGACGCCAATATCAACTGGACCCATATCGACAATGCACCCTACGACATATTCGACAAAACTTTCTACGGCGGTTTTGTACGATTGCTCGACACCTTCGGGGATATCGATCTGTTCAACGAGGTGATCTATCGTGAAAAGACAGTATTTTCCGATGCCGGATGGGATTACAGTGCCGGCATGATCTATCATATCACCCCCCGATCTCTCTGTTTCCATCAAAGGGGTGAATCTTCTAGACGACGCACAGGAACAACCCTTTCTTTATAGCCCCGATCTCTCGACTCTCAACACTGCCAACATTCCAATCGTCGGCAAGCAGTTCTACGTCTCGATGGAGTGGCTTTTTTGAAAACGTTGTGGATCTGTATGCTCCTGTCCGTTTCCATCTTCGCCCAGCCTCCAGAAGAGGTGGATGTGAAACTCTGGCGGCGTATCATCGTGGATCTAGGAATGAAGCGGATCAAAATCTATGCGACCGACGTGAGGATGCAGGAGATTCTCTATCGAATCCCCGAGGTGGCATTGGCCAAGAGGTGTAGCGAGGCGACACTCGTCATCGACACGAAAGGACATAGGACCGACGAACACGCATGCATGGATATCCCCCATCTGACCGACGATTACCGAACGCTTTTGAAAGAGAAGAATGCCATAGGGGCTTTTTTTTGGTTGAAGGGACGGCCGACCATCATCATCGCCGGTCCTAGACTCGAAAGATACGGTCTCAAAGTCGATGCCGAACTGCAAGATTACATCGAAGATATCGAGTGATGCGGCTTAGTAGTCAATTCGATCTGGTCCTGAAAGTGGGGATATTGGTCCTTACCTTGTTGACGGCGGCGATGATCTATCTCTATTTCAAAGTGGACGGTGTCTTGCATGCGACACGCCAAGAGATGATCGAAATGATCGTGCATCGCTACCAGATGCAGATGGAAAACGCCGCGAAGATGCTTTCGAAGGAGGTGACCGGCGATTTCGTCACGGCGCTTGCCAAAGACTCGGCACTTAGACACGACCTCGAATCACGCCTTCACTACTATAAAACGCATGAGATCGACAACCTCTTCGTCATTTATCAAGATGCGAAGGGCCATTATCGTTATCTGCTCGATTCGGAACCGGATGTGGAAAAAAAAGCGATGTTCAGGCAGCGATTCGAGCCTGTATCCAACATCTGGGAGATGACATTTCACGATAAAAGAGACGAAATCGAACGCCATTTGAAAAATGGACGCTTGTGGGTGACGCTCGCCTCTCCGATAGTGCGTAAGGATCGCGTGATCGCGGTGGTCGGTAGCGATCTGTCGGCCTCTATCCGTAGTGACGTCGAAAAGAGCTTCACTCAGATCAAATCGATCATGATGGGCGTGGCCATCGTAATCCTTGTTTTGCTACTCTTTGGATACCTTCAAATCTATTACTATTTCAAGGGGCGTTCGAAGAGTTTCTTCGATCCGTTGACCGGTGCTTACAACCGAAAATTTCTTTACGAAGTGCTGGCCAACGGCCGTTTCAAAGAGTATCGGATTCTGATGTACGATATCGACCATTTCAAAAATATCAACGACGAATACGGGCACGAAGTCGGGGACAAGGTATTGCAGTTGGTCACAGCTCGCGTCAAAAAGCAGCTGCGTGAAGAGGATATTTTGATCCGTTACGGTGGGGAAGAGTTCGTCATATTTTTGCATACGACCAATCCTTCGGAGGCGATGGACGTGGCGCTGCGATTGAAGAAATCGATCGAAACTTCACCCTTCGTCATCGAAGAGAACATCGTCAGTGTCACGATATCCGTAGGCATCTATACGGACGTGGCGAAAGCCGCCAATGTCGACGATGCGATCGAGAAGGCGGACGAACAGCTCTACTGTGCCAAACGAGAAGGCCGAAACAGAGTTTGCGTCAATTGGAAAGTGGTTTGGTAGCGACAAGAAGGAAAATATCGTAAACCCTGCCGTTATCCTTACGTACGGTGTGGACCGTACGATAGCGGATGTCGGCGAACCCTATCCGTTCCATCTGTTTGCAGAGCGACTCCTCTTCGAATCCGAAGTGGTAGACCCCATCGTTGCCCTGATCGTGGAATGTCCCATCTTCGAGACTCAAATCGGCGATGGCGAGATAGCCACCGGGCCGAAGTAGATGGAATAGTTTGGCAAAAAGAGCCGTCGTGTCTTGGATATGGTGTAGCGTCATGGAACTTACGATCAGATCGAAAGGTTCTTCACTTTCGAACGCCAAGATATCACCGACGACACAGTGAGCCCTCGGCAGCTTTTGCCGAAGTTTTTTCAACATCTGAGCCGAGGTGTCGCAAGCGACCACCTGATGATTTTTTTCGGCGAGGCGCTCGGTCAGCAATCCCGTGCCGGCACCGAAATCGAGTATCCGACTCGAGGGTTCGATCGCTAGTTCTTCTTTAATCGCTTGGGCGACATTTTCCGCCAGTGCTTGCCGTCTCTCGGATGCGTCCCAGGAGGCCGCTTTCGTATCAAAAGACATGGCTTGCCTTTTTTGGATAGAATTTTAACCTAACTTATCGAAATACTTGGCAAACAAGGACGAGAATGCAGCATATTTTCAGAGAATACGATATCCGTGGCGTCTTCGAGAAGGATTTGAACGAACCGACGGTCAAGGCGATCGGCTATTTTCTCGGCAAAAAGATCAAAGAGAAAGGGGATTACGCCGTCGTCAGTTACGATGCGAGAACCCATTCACCGATATTGAGCGATTGGCTGGTCAGTGGACTCAATATGGCGGAAGTGATCGTTTTGCACGCCGGTATGGTACCCACGCCCGTCAACTACTTCTGCAACTTCACCACATTCAATATCGGAGGACGAGAAGTGACGCCTGCTGGCGGCATTCAGATCACAGGTAGTCACAATCCACCC
>CAZORY010000077.1:0-8097 GCA_964582435.1 uncultured Campylobacterales bacterium | reverse complement strand
TGACCGTTGTAGGGCCGGAGGCACCGCTGGTGGGGGGTATCGTCGATGTCTTCAGGGAACGAGGGCTCAAAATCTTCGGTCCCACCGCCCAAGCGGCACAGCTGGAGGGCAGCAAGATTTTCATGAAGAATTTTTTAGCCCGTCACGATATACCGACCGCCAGATATATCGAAACGGCCAGTATCGAAGAGGCCTTTCGCTTTATCGATACCCTGCCCGAACCGATGGTGGTCAAGGCCGACGGATTGTGTGCGGGCAAAGGCGTCATCATCGCGAAAAACCGTGACGAGGCCAAAAAGGCGGCCTCGGAAATGCTCAGTGGCAAAGCGTTCGGGGAAGCCGGTACAAAAATCGTCGTCGAAGAGTACCTCGATGGATATGAACTCTCCGTTTTCGCGATTTGTGACGGTGAAAATTATGTGATTTTGCCGGCGGCGCAGGATCATAAGCGACTGCTCGATCATGACGAGGGACCCAATACGGGCGGTATGGGCGCTTATGCACCGACTCCTTTGATCGACGATGCGCTCTATCGAAAGATCGAAGAACGGATCATCGCTCCGACGGTTCGAGGCATGAAAGAGGAGGGTACACCCTTCGAAGGCGTTCTGTTCGCAGGATTGATGATCGTCAAAGGCGAACCCTATACGTTGGAATTCAACGTCCGTTTCGGCGATCCCGAGTGCGAAGTGCTGATGCCTCTGCTCAAGACACCGGCAGGCGAGCTTTTCGATAAGGCCGCTTCCGGCAATCTGGGGGAGGTGTCGGTCGAATTTTCGGACAAATATGCCGTCGGTGTCGTCATGGCGAGCCGCCACTACCCTTACAAATCTTCCGAACCGGCGGAGATCGTCGTAGACAAGATCGTGCATACCGAATTGGCCGAAAAGGCCCATATCGACTATGCGGGGGTCTCCATGATCGATGGGAAGCTGATGGCCACGGGAGGCCGCGTGCTTGTCTGCGTGGGGTTGGGCGATTCGATCAAAGAAGCCAGGGATTATGCTTATATGCTATGCGGGCAGGTCCATTTCGCCGGTAAACAGTGCCGTACGGATATCGCCTATCAGGCGTTGAAAGATGGATGAGACGTTAGAACGGCTGCTGCGCGAGCGGGGGCTGCAGCTCGCACCGCTTGGACGAAGAGTCGTCGCGTACGCCATCGACGATATGCTGATCAGCCTTCTATTCGTCGTGGCCCTATGGGATCGGATCGCTCTGGCGCAGACACCTGAAGCCGTCGCCCTTCTTGTCAACCAAGTTTGGCTCTATATCGTGATGGTTAAAATCCTCTATCATACTCTTTTCGTCTGGCAGTACGGCGCATCGTTGGGCAAAATGGCGATGAAGATGAGAGTGGTCTGGATCCCCACGGGCCACATACCGCCACTGGCCCCTTCTTTCAATCGAGCCATCTTCCGAGTGATCAGCGAAATGGTCTTCTATCTTGGATTCGTTTGGGCTTTTTTCGATCCCGCGAAGCAAGCCTGGCACGACAAAACCGCTGCCACCCTGGTTGTCGATGCGTAGACTCCTTCTTTCTCTTCTGCTGCCTTTTGGGTTGATGGCGGAGAAGATCGACACGCCCAAGGTCCAACTCTATGCCGAACGGGTCGTTCGACACAGCGACCGCATCGTGGCGGAGGGAGACGTCGTGGTCTACTACGGCGATATGATCCTTCAAGCCGATAGGGTCTCGTACGATACCAATCGTTCGGTGATGACGTTGGATGGCGATGTGACGGCGATGCGAGGCATGGACTACGCGATGCTCAGCGATCATGTCCGTCTCGATTTGAAACGGAAGTACGATATTTTCGACGACTACTTCTTGAGCGGATTCGAAAGTCAGCTTTGGGTCAGAGGCAAAGAAGCACGGAAAAAAGAGGACAAAATGTCCCTCCAAGAGGCCTTTCTTTCAAGTTGTAGCGTGACCTGCCCCGACTGGCATATCGAATTCTCCTCCGCCGAATACAATGAAACCACCCAATGGGTCGATATTTATAATCCTCGTTTTTATATTCACGATACCCCCGTTTTTTGGCTACCTTATATTGGTACATCGATGGTGCGAAAACGCAAAAGCGGACTTCTAAGACCCAATTTCGGAATATCGGACAGGGACGGTTTCACATACGAACAACCCATCTACCTCGCCATCGATCCTCAATGGGATCTGGAAGTGACGCCTCAGTTTAGGACCGGCCGGGGTGTGGGAGCCTACGCTACCTTTCGTTTCGTCGACACACCCCACTCCCATGGCGATATCAAGGCGGGTTATTTCCGGTCCAAAAATAGTTACGTCCAGGCGTACGATCTTAAAAACAGCTCTCATTACGGGGTGGAACTTCACTACGAAAACAGAGGGATGCTAGCCGGTCTCGTCGATGACGCCAACGACGGTCTCTACATCGACGCCACCTACCTCAACGATCCCGACTATATCAATCTACAAGCGACGACGAGCACCGAATTGGCGGATAGCTCCCAGGTCCAGTCCAGGGTCAACTATTTCTTCAATACCCCGAACAATTATATAGGGCTCTATGGCCGCTATTTCATCGATACGTCCCTTTCCGACGAACAGCGCCGCAACACTTTTCAAAACATACCCACGATTCAGCTCCATCACTATCAAACGGCACTTTTTGGATTCGATTTTTTGCAATACGCCGCCGATTATCGCTACAACCACTACTTCACCGAATCTGGCAAACATATACAATTTCAGGAACTCAACCTTCCCCTCGCCCTCTATGGAAACTTTTTCGACGACTATTTGAAATTTTCGATCTCCGAAAATCTCTACTACTCCTACTCCTCTTTCGACCACATGGACGAGGATCTTGTGGCGCAAAACGTCAAGAATCACTACTACTCTCTTTTTCGTAACTACCATACCATCGATCTTTATACGGACCTGGCCAAAGATTACGGGAACACTTTCCATACGATGCAACTTCGCGTCACCTACAACAAACCAAGTTTCAGTAGCGAAAAAGGGGATACCGTCGATACGATCCAAGTCTTACGTTCTCCGAGGGAAAATCTGCTGATGAGTGCCATCAATTATCTATACGATGCGAAGGGTAAGGAGTTTCTCTACTATCGCATCGTTCAGCCCGTGCTTTACGAACCCATCGAGGAGATCGACGATAAGTTCAACCGCTACGGCGATTTGGAACAAGAGATACGTTATCGATTTTTGGAGCACTATGAACTCTATACGGATCTTTTCTGGAGTTATTATCTTCACAACCTATCGGGTGCCACCTCCTACCTCAAACTCAACTACCCCAAATTCGATATAATGATCAATCATTTTTTCAAACAGCGTCTAAAACGGGACGAGCAGGGGCAATTGACCAATCGAGTGGTCAAAACCTCCGACTTCTTTACGCTGAGTGGCCGCTATCGCAGCGAGTCGGGACACGACTACTATGCAGGCGTCTCCTACGACAGTCTGCACGACAAAGTTAACCGTTGGAACGTCGGAGCGCATTTTTTTAGGCGTTGTTGGGATCTGGACGTAGGGTTACGGGACGAGATCGTGCCGATTCTCACATCGGCCGACAAACCAGACAACATCCATAATGTGACCATCTATTTCACGATCAACCTGGTGCCTTTCGGCGCCTATACTCATACTATTCATCAGGGATTGTAAGCATGAAAACCGAAGCGAAAGTTGGACTCTTCGTCACGATCGGACTGATACTGCTATTTTTGCTCAGCACCCAGGTCAACAAGTATCAAGGCCTGGGAAAAAAAGGGTATGAGGTCGAAGCCATCGTCAACGATGCCAGTGGTCTGGAGAAGCATGCCAAAGTGAAAATGAAAGGGGTGGAGATCGGCTACGTCAAAGACATCAGGCTCTCCGATACCAAGGTGATTTTGACACTTTTCGTCTATCGAAATGCCAAAATACCCGTCGATTCGCAGATCGTTCTGACTCAAGAGACGATGCTTGGAAGCAAATACGTAGATATCGTACCAGGCCACTCCCACCGATATCTAGGCCGAAACGGCGTGATCGAAAAGCAAAAGCCGGTCGCTTCGTTCGACGAGATGGGCACCCAAGTGGCCCAAGCGGCGGCGGAATTGAAAAAGTTCATCCACGAGCTGCGTCAGACACTCGATCCTGAGAGCCGTGCCCAGTTGCGCCACACTTTCTCCAACCTCGAAAAACTGACGGGCGACTTGAAAGAGATCATCTCCCGCAACCGTGCCAATATCGACAAGATGGTTCTCAACATCAATACCGCCGCCGAAAAGTTCGCGACGATGAGTGACAAGTTCTCCACTAGTGCCGATACGGTCAATGCACAACTACCCTCTTTGATGGCGAAACTGCAAAAGACGATCGACGCTTATAAAGGGGCCGGCGATACGCTCGACAAACGCCTGCCCACCCTCGCCGACAAGTTCGAGAATCTCGAAGACCAGCTCGACGTCGTCATCAAAGAGAACCGAAAACCGCTCAATCGTGCATTGACGTCGGTGGACCGTTTCTTCACCAAAGGCCAAAGTACGATCGCCAAACTGGACAACTATCTCGACGCCGTGACCCAGACGCGTCTGGAGTTAGGTATGGATGGCTTTTATCTCGCGAACGACGGCAACTTCAAAGGAGGCTTGCATATCGATTACATGCCCTACTACTCTCGCCACTACATGTTGGATGTCATCTCCGCGCCCGACTACACAGACACCAATGCCAAAGGCGAATACTACGGCGATTTGAAACATGAAAAAGGCAAATGGTACGTCTCCGCCCAAATCGGTAAGCGTTATCGCGATTTCATGGTGCGAGGGGGTATCATCGAAAGTACCGCAGGCGGGGGTCTTGACTGGTATCTCTACCATGACAAGCTGAAACTCTCCCTCGATGCCTACGATTTCAACGCCGTCAACGATATCAGAGGATCGAACGCTCACCTGCGGGCGACGGCGCGCTATCGATTCTACAAATTCATCAACGCCTATCTGGGGTACGACAATTTCCTCAACGACCAAGCGGACAACGTTTTCTTCGGTTTAGGCATCCGTTTCGAAGACGATCGCATGAAATATCTGCTTGGAACCGGTGCCAGTGCCGGCGCGGCGGCGCGATGAGCGAGGCGTACGAGGCCATTCACGAGGCGTTGGATACGCTGGGGCTTCCGACGCGTGTGAGTTTGAAAGATATCAAGGCACGATATCGCTATCTAGCGTCGGGCAGACATCCCGACAAAGGAGGAGATAGCGAGGAGATGGCCCGTATCAACGAAGCTTACGAATTGCTCAAAAATTATGCCGAGAACTATCGTTTCTCTTTCGACGAGGAGGAGATCGCGAAACAATTTCCTCAGCAAGCCCATGCCAAACGGTTCAGATTTTAGGGTAAAATGAGAGTGAAAAATTAAAAAAACAAGACAAAGTGTTCTACGAGGTCGTCAGTTTCTATGTTCTGTTTGAAGCGAAGCGATCCTCAAGCGATTGAAAGGATTTTTTACGATGTCATGTCGATTCGAATTTGAAATGAACAACCGCTCGGTGACGATCGAGACGGGTAAGGTGGCCAGGCAGGCCAATGGGGCTGTGATGCTCAAAAGTGGTAAAACGGTGTTGTTGGCGACGGCGGTGATGGACGACAAGCCGGTGGATGAGCCATTTTTGCCTTTGACGGTCCAATATATCGAGAAGAGTTATGCGGCAGGTAAGATTCCCGGAGGTTTCGTCAAACGAGAAACCAAACCCGGAGATTTCGAAACGCTAACTTCCAGGTTGATCGATCGATCGCTCAGACCCCTCTTTCCCAAAGGGTTTTACTATCCTGTGCAAATCACCGTCATGTTGCTTAGCGTCGACGAAGAGGCGGATCTTCAATCGCTGGCCCTGGATGCGGCGTCGGCGGCACTCTATCTCTCCGATATCCCGGTGGAGCGTTGTGTTTCGGGCGTGCGTATCGGGCGCAAAGAGGGGCGTTTCCTCCTCAATCCCACACTGACCGAGTTGGAGGAGGGGACGTTGGATCTCTTCGTTTCGGGTACGAAAGATGATCTTTTGATGATCGAAATGCGTGCCATCGGTACGGTGGATGTGGAGCTCGAGCCAGGAGTGGCGATCGATCCGATGATGGATCCGATGCTGGCGGAGGAGATCGTCCAGATCCCTCGGATCAACGAACTTGGTGAAGAGGAGCTGGTCGAAGCGATCGACCTGGCACGCAAGGCGATCACGTTAGCGGCCGGGGAGTACGAAAAAACGCTCGCCGAAGGGGCGAAATCGAAAAAAGAGATGCCTCTGCACGATGAAAAAGCCGATCCCGATATCGTGGCTTATATCGAAGAATTCTACGGCGATGCGATCGATCATGCGCTGCACGGTTTGGCCAAAACGGAACGAGGGGACGAGATCAAAGCGATCGTGCGCGACGTGATGGCGGATGAGACGGCTCTTGAACAAAGTTGGAGCGAAGATGCGGTCAAAGCCGCCATAGCGGACGTCAAACGACGACGGGTGCGGGCGATGATCCTGGAAGAGGGTCGACGTGCCGACGGCAGAGGGCTCAAGGAGGTCCGACCCATTTCGATCGAGACCAATCTATTGCCAAGCGTGCATGGTTCTTGTCTCTTTACACGGGGCGAGACCCAAGCTTTGGTGACTTGTACGTTGGGCAGTCGTCAGGACGCTCAGATGTTCGAGCGTATCACCGGCAGCGGTACCAGTTACGAAGAGTTCATGGTCCACTACAATTTTCCTGGATTCAGTGTCGGCGAAGCGAGCCGGATCGGACCTCCGGGGCGTCGTGAACTCGGACACGGCAACCTTGCCAAGCGAGCGTTGGAACCGGCGCTGGATAGAACGCAGCTCGATAGTATCGTACGGCTCGTTTCCGAAATCCTCGAATCCAACGGCTCTTCTTCGATGGCGACGGTGTGTGGAGGGGCATTGGCCCTCAAAGCGGCCGACGTCCCGGTACTGGACCTTGTCGCAGGTGTGGCGATGGGACTGGTGAGCGAAGGGGATCGTCACGCGATTTTGACCGATATCATGGGGCTCGAAGATCACGATGGGGATATGGATTTCAAGGTCGCAGGGACACGAAAGGGGATCACGGCCTTGCAGATGGATATCAAGCTGGGCGGTATATCACTGGAGCTTTTGCAAGAAGCCCTTGCGCAAGCCAAAGAGGCGAGGCTGCACATTCTTCAAATCATGGAGCAAGCGGCCGAAACCATCGAAGTGAACGAAGAGGTGTTGCCCAGTAGTGAAATCTTCCATGTGGATCCTCATAAAATCGTGGATATCATCGGCCAGGCGGGCAAGACGATTCGTGAAATCATCGAAAAGTTCGAGGTCAACATCGACCTGGACAAAAAGCAGGGCGAAGTCAAAGTGACGGGCCCAAGCAAAGCGAAAGTCAAAGCGGCTTGCGACCATATCAAAAAAATCACGGCGGCCGGCGCTCCCAAAAGAGAGATCCCCGTTTTCGAGCCGGGTACCAAACTGGTGGGCCGTGTCAAAAAACTGGTCGATTTCGGTGCTTTCGTCGAGCTCCCTGGCGGGGTGGATGGGTTGTTGCATATCAGTGAAATATCCAAACGACGCATCGCCCATCCATCGGACGTTCTCAAAGAGGGCCAAGAGATCGAAGTGATCGTCAAGTCCCAGCAGGGGCATAAAATATCTTTAAAAATGGCCTTTCCGATCGATTAAATCTTTTTTTACGAAAAAGGCGTTACAATACACGGTGCAAAGTGATAAGTAGGGATACGCAAGCCGAACGGACTTTGCAACGCAGCCGAACGCTATTCGGCAGACAATTTTTATAGGAGTCTTCATGAAAAAGTTTTTTCTTCTGATGGTCGCATTCGCAGGTTTCGCGTTTGCAGGTGAAGGTGAGAGCATGATCCAAGCGTACAGCGTCGTCGCTGCCGGTGTGGGTCTCGGTCTTGCGGCACTCGGTGGTGCGATCGGTATGGGTAACACGGCAGCCGCTACGATCGCCGGTACGGCGCGCAATCCCGGTCTTGGCGGAAAATTGATGACGACGATGTTCATCGCGCTGGCGATGATCGAAGCTCAGGTCATCTATACCCTCGTCATCGCGCT
>CAZORY010000076.1:0-8127 GCA_964582435.1 uncultured Campylobacterales bacterium | reverse complement strand
CCACCGCTCCATCCAGCGGTCGGGGCGAGAGGATCTCCATCTCGTCCCCTTCGCCTACCCGGTCCTTGACCCAAAAAGCCAACCCTGCCTCGTCCACCAGAGCCTGGACCTGATGGGTCCCCTCGGAGATGGAACTCTCCAAACTCTGGGTCCCTTCCCGCTCGAACGGACGATGGATCAAATAGGCGTCGGTGAAGCCGCGATGCTTTGTGGAGCGAAGCTCGCGCTGATACTTTTCGGGCATGAAACGACCGGCCCGGTAATCGTCGATCGCCATCCGGTAGGCGTGAGTCGTCGCAGCGACGTAGTAGGGACTCTTGGTCCGTCCTTCGATCTTGAGCGAGTCGACGACGCCGCTGGCGAGGATTTCGTCGATATGGGAGGCAAGATTCATATCTTTGGCGTTCATGATATACGTACCCACGCCCTCCTCCTCTTCGAGGCGAAAGACGACGCCCGTTTCCGGGTTTTCGGCGTACAACACGTAAGGGAAGCGGCAATCGTTGGCACAACTGCCCCGGTTGGGCACGCGGCCGCTTTGCAGGGAGCTGATCAGACACCGGCCGCTGTAAGCGAAGCACATCGAACCGTGAACGAAGACTTCCAACTCCAGATCGGGAAGCGCCTTTTTGATCGCTTCTAGATCTTTGAGGCTGATCTCTCTGGCCGCGATGATGCGGCGCACCCCCAAATCGTAGTAGAAGGAGGCATCCAACACATTCATCACGTTGGCTTGCGTCGAGAGGTGGATCGGAATCTCCGGTGCCACCTCTTTGGCCATCTTCACCAATCCGGGCGTGGCAATGATGAACGCGTCCGGTCCCATCGCCGCCATCTTGCGCATATGCTCTTCGTAAAGGGCGAGTTGGGCGTTGAAAGGGAAGCCGTTAATCGTGACGTAGACTTTTCGACCTCTGGCGTGCGCGTAGTCGATCCCTTCCTGGAACGTTTCGTAACTGAACTCCTTGCCGCTACGAATGCGTAGAGAAAAGTGGCTCACGCCGCCGTAGACGGCATCGGCGCCATACGCCAAGGCGATCTTGAGCTTTTCGAGATTGCCGGCGGGTGCGAGGAGTTCGGCCAAACTACTTGCCTCCGAACTGAGCGATGAGAGCTTCGATATCGTCGTTGCTGATCACCTCTTCGGTATGGGTGTCCCCTTCGATATGCCGTGCCGACTTGACCCGCTTCTCGTCTTCGATATTGCCTTCGAAGAGCGCACTCATGTAGCGGCTCAACGCCCGCATGATATTGATGACCCGTTCGATCTTCTGGCGATGGATGTCCTGGTATTGCATCGTATCCATCGCACCGAGAATCTGGTCGTTGGCACTCTGAAGGCTCTGCACCGCTTCGTCGGCGAGGCTTCGCAGTTCCTTCGATTTGGCGCCCGCTTCTTCGAAACGGCGGATGTGGGGAAACTTTTCGTGAAGCGTTTTGAAAAGCCCGTCGAAATCGTCGCCGATCGCCTGGATCTTTTCCAGAGCCGACAACGCGCTTTCCATATCGCTCATCACCGCATCGAGTGCGTCGAAAATTTCGCTCGCTTTCTTTTCGCTATCCTGGGTCACCTCATCGAGCTGCCTGACGACACGATGTTCCTTCGTCGCAGGGGGCGGTGTGATCACCTCTTCGTCCTTTTCGTCTTCGAGTGTAACATCTTCGGCGACGGTAACATCTTCCATCCCATCCACCGACGGAGAATCCTCTTCCAACGTTTCAAGATCCAAGTCGCCCGCCATCAGGGCGTCGAGCTCTTCTTGTGTCATCCGCTACCCCTTACGCAAAAGTTTCTTCGATTATAGTGGGATATTCATTTAATTTCAATTCGATTGACGACGGCGTAGAGTGTCGGCAGGTAGAAAAGATTCAAAACGGTCCCCCACAGCAACCCGAATCCGATCGCCACGGCGATCGGCTGCAAGATGACCGCCTGCCCCGTCGCGAAGAAGATGAGGGTGAAGAGCCCTAAAAAGGTGGTGATGGAGGTGATCAGAATGGGACGCAGCCGCAACGCCGCCCGCTTGAAGAAGCGGCTTGGATCGTGGGTGTCGTGAAGGAAATCGAGCATGATGATCCCATCGTTGACGACGACGCCGGCGAGCCCCAAAATCCCGATCAGCGACGGCATCGAGAGGTTGATACCCATCGCCAAATGGCCGGCCAACGCTCCCAAAATGGAGAATGGGATCACCGACATCACCATCAAAGCGTATTTGATCCGATCGAAAATGAAAAGAAGGGCCACCAATATCAGAAAAAGTGCCAACAGGGTCGCCTGCTTCATATCCCGGGCCAATTGGTCGTCTTTTTCTTTCTCCCCTTTCAATTGAACGAGAATGCCCCGTTTTTCGATCTTTTGCAGAAGCGGTGCGATCTTTTGCAAAGCGTCGCTCGGAGTGATGATCGACTTGTCCACCGTTGCGTAGACCGACTTGACGGCGATACCGTCGCGCTTTTTGATCTGTAGAAAATCGCGGCTGACGTTGAAATCGACGATACGGTCGAGCCTTACGAAACGGCCGTCGGGCAGGGGATATTCGAAGGCCATCAGCGCCCCCAAGTCGTCTTTGCACGCCGCTTGCGTCTTGATCTCCACCACCCCCTCCTTCCCGAAGGTCAAGGCCCGACGATGATCGAGGAAGAAGCCGCTCAACACGTTGGCCACCTGGGCCTCTTCCAGTCCCAACATTTCGCCGTAACGGTTGATGGCGAAACGGTATTCGAGTTTGCCGTACTGAAGATTGTCGCTGACGCTGACCACTCCGTCGATCGCCCGCAACGCCTTTTTGACCTCCTCCATCGCGCGCAGCACTTCGCTCTCGTCTCCGCTGAAATTGATTTTGATATCGCTGCGCACGATTCCGATATGACGTTGTCGCACACCCAATTCTTCCAAATGGTAACGCTTTTTGAAGGGGGCGATTATCGGTGCGATCTTGCGGGCCAACTCCTTCGTCGAGACGGTTCGCCGTTTGTTAGGATCGTCGAAATCGAAACTGAGATTGAGAATTGGATTGAGATAACGGTTGATCCAATCTCTATCTTTGAGATCGTAAAGCTCCAACGTGATATAGAAGGCGCCGTTATCCCTTTCGTTTTCACCCCCCAGCGTCGTGCGTGAGCCGGCGACGGCCGAGACCGACCGGATTCCGAAGGCCTCTTTGTGTTTCAAAAGTTCGGCCTCGATCGCTTTGGCAACGGCATGGGTCCTCTCGATCGGCGTGTTGAGATCGGTACGACCCGTAATATAAAGATAGCGGCTATCGAAATCGGGAAAGAATTGAAAATGGGTCTGCTTGATCAAAAAAAAGGTCGCCAACGGAATGCCGATCAGAAAAAGTGCCAGAAAACTTTTTTTGTAACGCACGATGAAAAGAAGCGCCCGTTCGTAACGGCGCATGAGCGGCGTCCAATCGATTCGGTTGCGACCGGGCTTGAGCAACTCTTTGGCATGCAGCGGCAAAAAGAGAAAGGCTTCGATCAAAGAACCGATCAAAACGGCGATGACGACGATAGGGATCAAAATAATGAAGTGGGCCATCTCCCCACTCATCAGAAAAAGGGGCAAAAAGGCGACGACCGTCGTCACCGTCGCCAGCGTAACCGGCAGTACCATCTCCTTGGCACCCCTGAGCACGGCCGTTCGTTTATCCAGCCCTTCGTCCAGATATCGCTGGATGTTTTCGGCCACGACCACCGCGTCGTCGACGACGATACCGATCACGATCAAAGCCCCGAGCAAAGAGACGATATTG
The DNA here is from genome assembly GCA_964582435.1 of uncultured Campylobacterales bacterium. GTDB lineage: Bacteria > Campylobacterota > Campylobacteria > Campylobacterales > Hydrogenimonadaceae > Hydrogenimonas. The sequence continues at coordinate 4,369 of CAZORY010000076.1, read as the reverse complement.
ATCGTGTAGCCGAAAAAGTAGATGATCAACAAGCCGATCGCGAACGCGAAGGGAATCCCCATCGAGACCACGAGGGCGATGCGAGTGTTGATCAGCACCGCCATCGTCACGAAAATCAGAATGAAACCGAGCAAAATATTGGAGACGATCACATCCAGACGCTTCTTGATCGGCACCGACGTATCGTGATAGAGATGGAAGTCGATCGAAGGATAGCGCTTTTGCAAGGTGGGCAGCCATTCGTGAAGTCGGTGGGAGATGGCGATGGCGTCCCCTTGGGCGATCTTGTAGATTTTGAGCGTGACGTTGTCGAGCATATCGAACGATGAAAGCGTCGCCCGATCGCTCATCTTCAACGCCACATGGGCCACATCGCCTAGACGTAGCGTTTGGGAACCGATACGTAGCCTCGCATCTTCCCACCCTTTTTGGGTATGTTTACCGTGCGCGCTCACCAAAAAGGCGTAGCGTCCCGGCTGTTCGATGTCCCCTACCGGATAGATGTAGGAGAGATCACCGATCGCACGCAAAAGCGCCCCTTCGTCGATTCCAAGCGCCACCGCTTTCTTCGTATCGACGGTAATCTGCACCTCTTCGTCCGAATCGCCGAAGATCTTCACTTCCGCGATACCCGGCTGCTGCATGATTTGACGTTTGATGGCTTTGGCGGCGGCCACGAGGGCTTTGTGGTCGAGCGTTTTGGAAGCCATCGAGAGAGAGACCACCTCTTTTTTTCGCACCAACAACGTCGCCACCGGTTCGACCATATCGGGCGGTAGGTATTGGCGACTGGCGGCGATGGCGTCTTTGACTTTACTAAGCACGTCGATCGGATCGGCCTCGTCACGTAGCGTCAGGATGATATCGAAACGGCCGGGTGTCACGATCGTCTCGGAGGTATCGATCCCGCTTATCCCTTCGATCGCCTCTTCGATATCCCGGACCGCCATCTTGTCCAGCAATCTGGCACTGGCCCCTGGATAGCCACCGGTGACGTCGATCATATTGAGCGTTACGTCGGGAAAAAGCTCTTTGGGGATATCCCGCCAGGCGATGACACCCGCGACCAACACGAAAAGCAGCATCACATGGTTGAGGCGGCTGTTTTCAAGAAAGTAGTCGATAATTTTCATTCCCATCCTACCGTATCATCCAAGGATTGGCGACCAGTAATGGAAGCGGTGACGCCTCCACCGAAAAAAGGGTCGTCGACAAAAAAACGGCGATGGGGAAAGGGATGGCAAGTTTCGTCGAGATTTCGAAAAATCCCCAGAGTTTTCGTATCAGCAAAAACGACTCCGATCGTGTACAAAGTATAACGTAGAGAGAAAGTTTACCACACCTGTCGGCAAAGAGGATTTGCCATCCAGATCATTACCGACCATAAAGTCTTTTTTAAGATCCATGCTTTTTAACGAAAAAAATATCTTTTATGTTACAATGGGTGATCCGTTTCCAAAAAGGCGCATGCCATGGATCCATTCACTCTATCTTCCTATGCCCATCTTCAGCGTTATCAACATCCCGCCCCCGTACACTCTTTTGAAAAATCGGTCGCGAAAAACCCATCGATGGATCGCCCCACGACCATCCAAGCACGAAACAACGAACGAAAGATCCGTCTCGACGGTCCCTGGAAAAACGTGGCGAAACTTCACGACGACGGCGATGTCGATTTTATCGGGACGCTTAGAGAGATAGACGAACGCAACAACAAGATCACGACCTACACCGTTCCTCGATCGGACACTCCCGGTCCGCTAGTATGAAACCCGCCGCTCGGCTTCTAGAGATTCTCTTTCACAAAACGCCTCGTGAATCGGTAGGGCGTATCCAATCGTCCATTCTTCAAATGGTCTGCAACGACTCCCAGCCGATGCCCTTGGACGAGAATACATTGACGGAAGCACTGATGCTTGAGGGGGAGTTTCTACTACTCGAGATAGATTACGACGAACTTCGCAAACAGATGGAGCGACGGACTCTGGAAAGGGAAGCGACGGAAGCTCTCAGTATCGTCGTCTCTTACGAAGACGACGGAAAACGTCTGGAATCGATCGAAACCTCTTTGAAATTTTTTCACGACAATCTCGATGCGATACAAAATTTCCGTTTCGGGATCCGTCGGGTAGAAAAGCACTCCGACACGCCCATACGCATACTTTTCTCCGGTATTCTGCCGATCAATCAACTCCAACTCACCTTCGGCGAGGGGATCGCGAAACTGATCGACTCCCATAGGAGCTACTACCACGAACGTTTCCAAGCGCTCCGGATAGAGGCTTCTCGCAACATCGGTATTCCTATCCTACCGATATCCGCCACCGTCGATCCGCAACTACCGCCATTCAAGGCGAGAGTTCAAGAACGCGTCGGTGGCCGCATCGTCAGTGAATTTTCGATGCCCGGACACACCGACTCTCAAGACATCGAAGCTTTTCTTCTCAAGATTTTCCATATTTTTCCAAACCCTTAGTTACGACCAGTGTCGACGACTTCTTCGTAAGCGTTGACCGATTTCCGCTATAATCGAGAGTATGAACGATTATCACGATTATCTTATTCCCGGCATCCACCAGAAACTGAGCGTCGTGCGAACGACCGATCACGGGGCCGTTCTTGCAAGCCGCAAGGGTGAAGAGGTGTTGCTGCCTCGTCGCTATACGCAGCCATGGATGCAACCGGGCGCGGAGCTGGAAGTTTTCATCTATCACGACGGTGACGGACGGATCGTCGCCACGACCGAAACACCTTCGGCCACACTGGGCGAGGCGACGACGATGCGGATCGTTTCGACGACCGCCGATGGCGCGTTCGCCGACTGGGGCTTGGCCAAGGATCTTTTCATTCCGAAAACCCACCAAAAAGAGCCCCTTCGGCCCGGTGACGAAACGATCGTCGTCGTCATGCAAGATAGAAAAAGACGCCTCTTTGGCTCCACACGACTCGAAAAAGGGTTCGACCGGCGGCCGCAGCTCAAACGCAACCAAGCGGTCTCGCTCCTTATCTTCGGAAAAACGGAGTTAGGCTACAAGGCGATCGTCGAAAAACGTTACGAAGGGCTTATCTTTCATTCCGAAATTTTCGCCCCCATCCAGATCGGCCAGCAGATGACAGGATACGTCAAGCAGATCCGTCAAGATGGTAAAATCGACCTACTCACGCGCCCTATCGGCAAAAAAAGCGATACCCTCGCGATGGACGGCATCATGGCATACCTAAGATCCCATGGCGGCATCATGCCGCTGACGTACAAAAGCCAGCCCGAGGCGATCCGCACGATCCTCGGCCTCAGCCGAAAAAATTTCAAACGGGCACTTACCGCTCTGATCGACAAAGGAGTCGTCGAAGTCGATAAAAGCGAAACACGCATCAAAAGGCGCCAACCATGAGAATCGACCTGCACAACCACACACCCTTGTGCAACCATGCCGAAGGATCGATGGAGAGCTACGTCGAAAAAGCGATAGAAGAGAAGATCGACATCTTCGGTTTCAGCGACCACGCGCCGATGGATTTCGATCCTAGATACCGTATGCGGTTCGAGGATATGGCCTACTACGAAGCCGAAGTACGTGCTCTGGCACGACGTTACGAAGGCGTGATCGATATCCGTCTGGGCTACGAAGTGGATTGGCTGCCGGGCCATGTGGACGATCGCGTGCTCAACGCCGACGTGGACTATCTGATTGGTTCGGTCCATTTCATCGACAAGTGGGGATTCGACAATCCCGAATTCATCGGGCGCTACGAAGGTGCCGACATCGAAGAGATCTGGCGCGACTATTTCGATCTTGTCGAAGCGATGGCCGAAAGCGGACATTTCGATATCGTGGGCCATCTCGATCTGATCAAAGTCTTCAAGTTCGTCCCGCGTACCGACGTGCGGCTCATCGCCCAACGAGCGATGGACGCCATCAAAGAAGCGGATATGGTGATCGAGATCAACGCCGCGGGATACCGCAAGCCGATCGGTGAACCCTATCCCGGTCGCGCGCTCTTACAGATGGCTTACGAACGAAAGATTCCCATCACCTTCGGTTCCGACGCCCACGCTCCCGATCAGATCGGCTACAAAAAAGAGGCGTTGGCGGCCTACGCCAAAAGCGTCGGCTATACCCAAGCGACCCACTTCAAAAAGCGTGAGAGAATGTGGGTCGATTTCTGATCGGCCTATCATTCGTAGTTGCCGACCAAAAGATCCAACAGTAGACGGATCGAATAGTCGGGATGGAACCCATTGTCTCGCCGGAAGTTCACGGCGGGTATCGCTTCGAGGTAGAACCAACGGCGCCCGATCGTTCTGCGAAATCCCAAAGCCGCCGTATAGGCGTTGGGTGCGGTATAGCGCGTTCGATCGGTATTGCCG
>CAZORY010000075.1:2717-8196 GCA_964582435.1 uncultured Campylobacterales bacterium | reverse complement strand
GCGGTATCGTAGATTTTGTCGAGAGCGTCTCGGATCGTGTTGAGGGCGGTATCCACGCCCAGGCAATATTCGGTACCGTAGATATCGTTGTCGATCGTCGTGGGAATCCCGACGAAATTGAGGGGAAACTCTTCACTGAATCGATCCATTGCGCGGAACGAACCGTCACCGCCTAGCACGACCAGACCTTCGATACCGTGACGTTCGAGGTTTTCGAACGCTTGACGACGGTACTCGTACTCGTAAAATCGCTGGGAACGTGACGAGCGGATTACCGACCCTCCACGATGGAGGATACCCGCGACATCCGAATGCTCGGCCTCTTTGATCCGACCGTCGATGAGACCCTCCAAGCCATCGTAGACCAGATAAGGTTTTTCTCCTTTGTCGAACGCATAATCGACGAATTTCTTCACCGCCGCGTTCATACCCGGTGCGTCACCCCCCGAGCACATCACCGCCATTGGCATCATCCAATCCTTTTGCACAAGAGTTTCATCATCATTTTACAACAACGTAAACGAGATGTCATTTACGATAACGGAACTTCGTTACGAAACCATTACCATAGATTATGATATCATTTTTCCACTAAAAGCGACCGAATCTGAAGGAAAACCATGCAGCGCAAAGTGAAGATCGTCGCCACACTGGGCCCCTCTACCACCAATAGCGACGCTATCGCCACCCTCATCGATCAAGGTGTCGACATATTTCGCCTCAATTTCTCGTACGGAACCCATACCGAACACCAAAAAACGATCGATACGATCCGAAGCATCGCTTCGGAAAAAAAGAAAACCGTGGGGATCCTTCAAGATATCTGTGGGCCGAAAATCCGTATCAGAGGCCTCGAGAAGCCACGAGACGTACATAAAGGGGATCGAATCGTTCTGGCCCGTGAAGCGGTCGACGACGCTTTCACCATCTCTTTTCCCAACATCGTCTCCGATCTTGCCCTCGGCGACATGATCTACTTCTCAGACGGGACCGTACAGACGCGCGTCGTGGACAAACGCGACGATGCGGTCGTGCTCGAAGTGCTCACTCCCGGTCGCTTGATGGAGGGCAAAGGTGTCAACTTTCCCAAAGCGGATATCACACTCCACGCTCTGACCGACAAAGACCGCGAAGATATCCGCTTCGGAGCCCATGCAGGCGTCGATTTCGTCGCTATCTCTTTCGTCAGTGACGAGAAGGATGTCATCGAGGCGAAAAAGATTCAAAGAGAGGCGGGGGGCGACGCCTGGATCATCTCCAAAATCGAACGGACGGCGGCGGTGGCACACATCGACGCCATCATCGACGAAAGCGACGGGGTCATGGTGGCTCGCGGCGATCTTGGCGCGGAAGCGGGTCTGGCGAAGGTACCCATTCTTCAAAAAGAGATCATCCGAAAGTGCAACGAAAAAGCCAAACCTGTCATCACAGCGACCCAGATGCTCACTTCGATGGTCACCTCTCCCTATCCGACCAGAGCGGAAGTCTCCGATATCGCCAACGCCGTCTTCGATGGTAGCGACGCCGTCATGCTCAGTGACGAAACGGCGGTCGGAAAATATCCGGCCGAAGCGGTCGCAACCCTTGTAGATACGATCATGGAAGCGCAAAGTACCTATGAATACTACAAAGATTTCGATACCACACCGGGTGAAGCTTTTCCCCATGCCGCGTCCACTTTGACGCGGGTCATCCCCTGTGATTTCATCGTCGCCCTGACCCGTAGCGGCTACACGATGCGACATCTAAGCAAGTATCGTCCCAAAGAGCCGTTGGTCGTCGTCACGACCCATGCCGACTTGGTGGGCAAGACTTCATTGGTCTGGGGGGTCGTCCAAGCCGTCACCATCGAAGAGGAGAGCCTCACCACAGAACAGGCGCTGATCGAAGAGTTACTTTCCAAGTACGCGGTGTATCCGGAAGCATTTTTATTGGTGACCGGCTATTTGGGAGAGAAGATCGCGATGGGGCGAAGTATCCGCTATATTCGCCAAGAAAAGAGAAGAGAGATCTAAAAAACGCAAGACCGGCGGAGCCGGCCCTCTTCGATACAGCCGAATAGGCCGAAGGGCCACTCTGTCGGCTTTTTATCGAGCGTGAGGGAAGTCGTACAGTTTTTCGTAGTACTCCACGACCATTCGTGAAGAGCTGAAATAGGCGAGAATGTCGTTCATTCCGTTCTTGACGATCGTCAACCACCCTTTCTGATCGTCGTAATACATTGGCAGAATGACGTTTTCGAGTTTTTCCATCATCGCTTCGTAATCGTGTCGATCCTGCTCTTCGATCGGCAGGGTGGGATCGGCGTGTGGAATCGTGAAGGAGTTGATACCGTCTTTTTGAAATTCGGCATGCCAGCCGTCGGCGATGGAGAAGTGAACGGAAGCGTTGACGCCCGCACTCATACCGCTGGTACCACTGGCTTCACGCCCCCATCGTGGCGTATTGAGCCAGACGTCGGATCCTTGTTTGAGGAGTTTGGAGAGGCGAAGTTCATACCCTGTAAGTACCGCGACGTTCTTGAACTCTTTGGACATCATGACCAGATCGTTGAACATCGACACCGCTCTATAATCGAGGGGAAAGGGTTTACCGGCCCATATGATCTGGATCGGTCGGTCGGTATTGGCGATCAATGCCCTAAATCGCGCCATATCGTACGTAAGGAGCCACGGACGTTTATATTCGGCGAAACGTCGTGCCCACACCAAGGTCAGAATGTCCGGGTCGAAAAGTTTACCCGTCTGATCCGCCACCTCTTCGAAAAGTTTGTGTTTGAGGTGTTTCTTTCGTCCCGTCAATTGGTAATCTTCATGCTCCTGCATCCAGCTAAGCAGCTGTTTGTCGGCCCAATAGCGCATGTTCTGAGCGTTCGTGATCGAAATGATTTCGCACTTGCCAGGCACATCTTTCCACATTTCGTTGGCCACTTTTTCATGAATTTTACTGACGGCATTGGCCCGTTTGGAGACTTTCAACGCACCGACGGTAAGTGAGAAGTTCTCGTCGTAGTAGTCCAGTTTCCGTTGTATCTCTTCGACACCGAACCCGTTGAAAAAACCCATGCGTCCCAAAAAATGGACGTTATGTTCTTCGTTGCCCGCCATTTCCGGCGTATGGGTCGTGAAAACCACCCGTTTTTTGAGCGATTCGAGATCGGGATGGGTTTTCATCAGTTCGAAAACGAGCGGGAGCGCATGCCCCTCGTTCATATGGTAGATATCCACTTCGATTCCAAGAGCTTGGAGGGCTTTGACGCCACCGATACCGAGGACGATCTCCTGGGCGATACGGGTCTCTTCGTTGGGGTCGTAGAGTTTGTGACTGATCGTTCGAGAAAGATAGTCGTTTTCGAAAATATCGGTCGTCAGTAGTATCACAGGTGCCGAATCGAAAGTTTCCGCCGGTAATAGATACACTTTGACATAGACCGGCTTTCCATTGATCGTCACTTCGACGACCACATCCGTTTCACGAAGGAAATAGTAGAATTTTCGTCTAAAGTCGATTTTGAGCGTATTGTCCTCGTGCCGGCCTTGATCGTAATAGCCATAGCTCCATAGCATCCCTACACCGATCGTCGCCTGGCGCTTGTCGTTGACGCTTCGCATATGCGATCCCGCCAAAAAGCCAAGCCCTCCCGAATAGGTCTTGAGGGCTTGGTCGATGGCGAACTCCATCGAAAAATAGGCGACTCGTGTTTTGAATTTTTCGTCGATGACGTAAGGGAAAAGATTCTCATTCATAATTTTCATCCTTTGAAGCGTTGGTTGTAAAAAGTGCCGTTCGTACGACGAGTGATACTTCGATCATGATAGTATCGGCACCGGGCGGTTTCATTTCAAGAGCTCGGCGACGATCTGTCGCGCCTCGTCCTGGATACGCTTCAGATGCTCTTCGCCAAGGAAACTTTCGGCATAGATTTTGTAAATCTCTTCGGTACCTGAAGGCCGCATCGCGACCCATCCGTGTTCGGTGACGAGCTTCAAGCCACCGATGGGAGCGCCATTGCCCGGCGCTTTCGTATAAACGGCCAAGATTTTCTCTCCAGCCAGCATGTCGGTGGCGATATCCTCAGGACGAAGATTTTTGAGCCGCCCTTTCTGCTCCGGCGTGGCCGGCGCGTCGATTCTCTCGTAATAAGCTTTACCGTGTCGCGCTTCGAATTCGGCATAGATTTCGGCAGGATCTTTTCCGGTGACCGCCTTGATCTCGGCGGCGAGCATCGTCATGACGATGCCATCTTTGTCCGTCGTCCAAACCGCCCCCCCTTTTTGAAGGAAGCTCGCCCCCGCACTCTCCTCACCACCGAATCCCAGCCACCCTTCGTAAAGGCCGTCCACGAACCATTTGAATCCCACCGGCACTTCGTAAACCTCTTTGCCGATCTCGGCGGCGATCCTGTCGATCATCGAGCTGGACACGAGGGTTTTGCCGATTTTAAGATGCTCGGGCCACTCTTTTCGATGGGTGAAAAGATACCAAATGGCGACGCTCAAAAAGTGGTTGGGGTTCATCAAACCGCCTACGGGTGTCACGATACCGTGTCGATCGGCGTCGGTATCGTTTCCGAAGGCCAAGTCGTAGCGATCTTTGAGGCGCACCAACGAAGCCATCGCCCAAGGCGAGGAGCAATCCATCCTGATCTTGCCGTCACGATCGAGGGTCATGAAAGAGAAAGTGGGATCGATATAGGGTTCGACGATCGTCAGATCGAGATCGTAGACCTCCTTGATCTTTTTGTAGACGTTCAAAGAGGAGCCACCCAGCGGATCGGCGGCCAATTTGAGGCCCGCTTTTCGGATCGCTTCCATATCGACGATATCGCCCAGTTCGACCACGTATGGCGTGATGAAATCGTAGATTTCGACGAACGAAGAGGCCATCGCCTCCTCCCATCCCATCCGTTTCACGTCCCGAAGGCCATTTTCGAGTATCTCGTTGGCTTTCTCTTCGATGACGCGTGTCACGTCGGTGTCGGCAGGACCGCCATTGGGTGGATTGTATTTGAAGCCGCCATCTTCGGGAGGATTGTGGGAAGGGGTGACGACGATCCCGTCCGCCGTCTCGTCGCTCTTTTCGTTATGGCGTAAAATGGCGAAAGAGACCAGCGGGGTGGGGGTCAACTCCCCCTCTTTCGCGACGCGAACGTGCACACCGTTGGCGGCACAGACCTGCAAGGCCGTCATTTGAGCCGGCGTGGAGAGCGCGTGGGAATCGCGACCCATGTAGAGGGGGCCGTTGTATCCCTTGGATTGACGATACTCGCATACCGCTTGCGTCACGGCCAAAATATGGTCTTCGTTGAAACTTTTTTTCAGAGCGCTTCCTCGATGCCCGGACGTCCCGAAAGCGACCCTTTGGGCCGCTTCGTCCATGGATGGATGAAGGAGGAAATATCGGGCGATCAAATCGGGAATGTCGGTGAGCATCTCTTTGGGGGCCGGTTGACCGGCGAGCGGATGAACCATTCTATGCC
>CAZORY010000075.1:0-2707 GCA_964582435.1 uncultured Campylobacterales bacterium | reverse complement strand
GGTATCCAGAGCAGTTTTTTCGGTCGATGCCACGGTTTCTTGAGTGCCTATATCGGAACGATGATGCCGACGATACTCCATGATCCAGTGAAAGAACATGAGTTGCGCGAAAAAGGGTGTGAAGATATTGACGACGGGCAAAAGATTGAGAAGTGCCGAAACGAATGCGGTCGTATCGATCATCGTCCGATGTTCGCGAAGGACGCGATAGTCTTCCTCGCCACAGTAGAGATTGCAAGTACTGAGAAAATAGGATTCCCTATAAAGCCATGCCCAGAGAAAGATCTGCACGGCCACGTTGGCCACGGGAATGAAAAGGGTCGGCAAAGCGATCAAGGAAAAGATAGAAAAAAGTATCAAATCCCAAAGAAGACGGCGTTTATGCCCCTTTTTGACGATCTTTTCCGGTAAGTCCACATCCGGATATTCATAACGCCGGATAGGTTCGAGAAATCGTTTTCGGAAGATGGAGACGACGAGATAGAGGGAGAGTATGAAGCCGTTGTAGATGAAGAAAAAGGCCAGTAGCCAAGCCAATCCATCGGCGACCGTCGCGAAGGGAAGATCCGTCAGAAGCTCTTTGATGGCTCCGCTGATTTCGTCCCATTTGACCATCAAAACCAACGCCCAAAACGAAGAGAGCACCAAAATCGTACTGAACGTATAGACGTAATAAGTTCTATGTTTGAAATGGCGTAGAATGGGCGGACCCACCAGCAGTGTCAAGGCGGCGAAAGAGACCAGTACGGCGACGAACCAAATGAAAAAGACGATGAAGAAAGCCCCATCGCTCTTGACGATGGAAAAAGGCACCCACCCTACGACCATCGACGTGACGGCCACGACGTAATCCCATACTTCGAACCCGATCCATATCCAAAGAGCCATCAAGGGGATGCCGACCGACAACGCGAAACGCAGGACGTTCCACCTTACGATATCCCGAACACTCTTGAGAAGGTAACTGTTGACCTGATGCATATTGTCCGTCCTTGCTCGTTTGATCGGTTCAAGTCTAACAGAATTCACCATAAAATTCGATTTGTTTACGATAAAATAGTGATCGATCAAAAAACAAAGAAACGACCATGTACATTTTTTCCGATAGACTCTACCGCAAAGACGAAATCGCTCTCGACGATTTGAAAAAACAGATCGTCTTCACGACTCAAGATAACGACAAAATCCATCGATGGCTCGAAGAGCATGGATTTCCGGAAAGTTTCATCGAAGACATCACCAACGAAGACCAGAGCGTCACCTACGAAGAGAACGAAGATTTCAAGCTCGCCATCTTCAAGTATTTCGTGCCCGACCGGGAGGACGAACTTCTCTATCACGCCCAAAACGTCGTCGTCATTCTCACCCACAACAAGTTCATCTTCCTCGCACGAAACGAACAGGTGGTCAAGTCAGTCGTGAACAAGCTTTACCGTCGTTATCGTGCCAACGATTCGGTGGAATACATCATGTACGTCGTCATCGACATCATGGTCGACCATACGATGCATATCGTCGATCGTATCGACGACAAACTCGAAGAGTTGGAAGATACGATCTTCGAAGCCTCTTTGGATGAACAGGAGGTCCAGAAATATCTCTATTTCGCCAGAAGGACGCTCAACCGCATCAGTAAAATTTCCGTACAACACAGCGATATCGTCAACAAGATCATCAACCACTTCCCCGTCGTCATCCGGAAAAAACTCAAATACGAATTCATCGACCTCAAAGAACACTTGAACTTCTTGATCAACGAATCGAAGACCTACCTGGACCGCACCGGCTACCTCCAGACCCTTCTGATGGGATTTCTGAGCAATCGCATGAACCAAGCGATGCAACGACTCGCCGCCATCTCGCTCATTTTCCTCCCTTTGACGTTCATCGTCGGCAACTACGGGATGAATTTCAAATATATGCCGGAGCTCGACTGGAAATACGGTTATCTTGCCGTTTGGGGCATCAACCTACTCATCGCTTGGCTGATTTTCCAATGGCTCAAGAAAAAACGGTGGATTTAATCTAAACATAAGAAACAATTAATGACAACTTCTATACAATAATGCCATCATCATTTCGTAGGAGAGTAATATGACCAAAAAATTGACGATGACGTTATTAAGCGTCGCTGCCGCCACTTCCATGGCTTCGGCACAAGAGTACACCAACTCACTGAGTGCCATGCTCGGCGGTTATAGCCCCATCAACAAAGAGTACATCGACGACGCCTTCACGGCAGGTGCTCGTCTCGGATTGATCGAAGGCGATACACACGGCTTGGAACTCGAATACGACTTCATCAACAAAGTCGATCTGGACAAAAGTCAAGGAAGCGGCAAAACGTACGGCAACCAGATTTTCGCCAACTATCTCTACCATTTCAAAGATCAGAGCGAAGCGCTCCGACCCTACCTTCTGGCGGGTGTCGGATATGAAAGCTGGACCAACGGCCTCCTTGGCGACGGCGGCGTCGGTGCCGTCGGTGCCGGTATCAAATACGCCGTCAACGAATGGCTGAACCTGCGCGCGGAAGTCAAAGACGTCATCCGTTTCGACGATGGCGGTCAGAGCCTCGCTTACACCGCCGGCGTCATGATTCCTTTCGGTGAAGTGGCCAAAGCCGCTGCTCCCGTCGCGGCTGCTCCCGTCTCCTCGCTCGACAGTGACGGCGACGGCGTTCTCGATACGAAAGACAAATGCCCCG
>CAZORY010000074.1:0-8219 GCA_964582435.1 uncultured Campylobacterales bacterium | reverse complement strand
CCTTTTTCATGAGATGCTCGTCGATAAAAGGACCTTTTTTAATCGATCTTGCCATGTCTACCTATCCTCTTATTTTTTCTTACGTCGTGCGATGATCAGCTTGTCGCTAGCTTTTTTCTTACGCGTTTTGAAGCCCTTGGTCGGCATACCCCACGGCGTGACGGGATGTCGTCCGGAGTTGGTCTTGCCTTCACCACCACCGTGCGGGTGATCGACCGGGTTCATCGCCGAACCGCGTGTTTGCGGACGAATACCGCGATGGCGGTTGCGTCCAGCTTTGCCGATGACCAGGTTGGCGAACTCTTCGTTACCGACCGTACCGACCGTCGCCATGCATTCGCCGAGAATCTTGCGCATTTCTGAACTTGGCATACGGAGAATGACATATTTGCCTTCGCGACCCATGATCTGCGCGTATCCACCGGCACTTCGGACCAGCTGTCCCCCTTTGCCAGGTTTCATCTCGATGTTGTGTACGAGAGTACCGACGGGGATGTTTTTGAGTTTCATCGCGTTGCCGGGTTTGATATCCAAGCCCGCTTCGGCCGCTTGAACCTTGTCGCCTACTTTCAGGCCGCTGGGTTGAAGAATATAGCGCTTGTCGCCATCGGCGTAGTGAATCAAGCAGATTCGGCAGTTGCGATAGGGATCGTATTCGATCGTCGCCACGGTACCTTCGACACCGAATTTGTTGCGCTTGAAGTCGATGATCCGGTAGAGCTTCTTCGCGCCTGCCTCTTTATGGCGGGACGTAATGCGGCCACGGTTGTTGCGACCCGCTTTGGCCGGAAGTTTCTTCAAAAGCTTGCGTACCGACGGCTTGGCCGTGATGTCGCTGCTCTCGAGGACGCTCATGAAGCGTCGGCTCGGAGTGTACGGTTTAAATGTTTTGATTCCCATTGTCTATTCCTTACGCACTCAAGCTCTCGATGTTGGCGCCTTCCGGCAGCTTCACATAGAACTTCTTGAAATCGGGGCGTTTACCCTCCCGTCCTCTGAATCTCTTCACTTTTCCGCTTTGGCGGAGGGAGTTGACTTTGACGGGATTGACGCCGAAGTACTCCTGGAAGATCGCCTTGAGTTGATTCTTCGTCACTTTCGGAGAGGTCTGAACCACGATGACGCCGTCTTCTTGCAAGCCCAGCGTCTTTTCCGTATAAACGATTGATTTGATATCGGTAATGTCTGCCATCTCAGCCCTCTTTCGTCAAATTTTCCCAAACCGCTTTTTCGATGACGATCGCGTTGTACGCAGCCGCCAAAAAGCCGTTGAGTTCGTTCTCTTCGATCAGATAACAGTTGGGAAGGTTGCGAAACGCCAGATAGGTTTTGTCGTCGATGAGCGACTTCACCCATAGCGCATCGCGCTCGCCCAGCTTGGCCATCATCGCGGCCGCATCTTTCGTCTTACCGCTCTCTACCGCCACGCTGTCGACGATATAGAGTTTACCGTTGGCCGCCTTTTCCGCCAGTGCGTGCATCAGCGCCAAACGCTTCTGTTTTTTGTTGACCTTCAGGTCGTAGTTGCGGTTGGCTTTGGGGCCGAACGCCACGCCACCACCTACGAAAAGCGGGGAGCGAATCGAACCGGCACGAGCGCCGCCTCGTCCCTTTTGAGACCAAGGCTTCTTGCCGCCGCCGCTGACGGCCGAGCGGTTTTTGCTATGAGCCGTATTGGCGCGCAAGGCCGCCTGATAGGCTTTGACATAGAGATAGAGATTGTGCGGGTTGGCTTCGAGGAAGCTTGCAGGAAGCTCCGCCTCGCCCGAACGCTCCAGACTTTCATTCAAAACTACTGCTGTACTCATTTGGCTATCCTTACGCGTCCCATCGCGCCGTTAGGACCCGGTACGGCACCCTTGACGACGAGAATTCCGTTTTCGGCATCGAAAGAGACGACTTCGTTTTTGACGGTCACTTTGGCGTTGCCGTAGTGGCCGGGCATCTTCTGTCCAGGTTGAACGCGACCGGGCCATTCGCAGTTACCGATCGAACCGGGCGCTCGGTGAAATCTCGAACCGTGACTACCGGGACCGCCCGCGAAGTTCCAACGCTTGACGACACCGCTGAATCCGCGACCCTTGCTGTTGAAGGTGCACTTTACCTTCTTGGCTTCGGCCAGAGGGCTCATATCCAGATCGCCCGCTTCGGCATTGGCGACTTTAAGCGTCGCGAAGCGGTTGTACTCCGGGCTGAGACCATATTTCTTCTGCTGCCCTTCGATCGCCTTGTTGCGTTTCTTGCCGCTTGCATAGGCAACGATGGCGCGACCATCTTCGGCGATTTCACATACTTTCGCTTCCCGAACCTTCAAAAGCGTCACAGGAACGCTCGGTACGCTGATCGTCCGGCTCATTCCAATTTTTTCTACGATGAATTCCATCCGTTACCCCTTGTTACCCATAGATCGTACTTCGACGTCCACTTCGGGTGCCAGATCGAGCTTCATCAACGAATCGACGGTCTCGGGTGTCGCGGAAACGATATCGATCATCCGCGCATGGATTCTGATTTCGAATTGTTCGCGAGAGTCTTTGTTGACGTGAGGCGATCTGAGCACTGTATAGCGTCTGATCTTTGTAGGCATAGGAATCGGGCCGCGTATTTCGGCTCCCGTTCGTTTGACTGCTTCGACGATAGCAGCAACTGACCGATCAAGCACACGATGATCGTACGCTTTGAGTTTGAGTCGAATTTTTTCCATAGGTTTTCCCTTAAAAGAACTTGTTGGTATCGGAGTTTGCACACCACCAACACTTTTTGGAGCCAAGATTATACATAAAAGTCTTTACGAATGCAAGGATTTACGGGCACTTCGTGCAATTTTGTCTTTCATTTATTTCCTTTCTAGAAGGATATTATGAGAGTCGTCCCACTTTTTGATACAATATCCACCCAGCATAGTTCTCGGAAGGACAACACATGGACATCAACACCACCGCCATGAACGGCGTCGATACGATCACGAACAAACTACCCGATCTTCCCTATCTCGAAATGGGCTCGGGCTTCGCGATAGGATTGGCGGTCGGATACGTTTTCAAAAAAAGTTTCAAAATCCTTCTATTGATTGTGGGAGCGGGGGTGATACTGCTTTTCGGACTGGAACATTTTCATATCGTCACGATCGACGAATCCCATCTGGAAGAGACGGTCGAGATGGGTACCAGCTCTTTCAAGCAAGTGGGGCTCTTTCTCAAAGAGCGGTTGACGCGCATGGGCGTCGCCGGAAGCGGTTCGGCCGTGGCGGGGTTTCTTGCCGGTTTGAAAATGGGCTGAACGGTGTATCGACCGACCGGGGCGGCCTAATCGATGGAGCAGTTGGAGGCGCTTTACGAATCACCGCCCAGCCTCAACGGATTCGTCGATCGCAAATATGAAATTCCCTCCTATACACTCAACATACACGGTCCTCCCCGAAGCGGCAAGAGCTGGCTGGTGATCGACTTCCTTAGCCGTCTCCCTCGCAAAAAATACCTCTACGTCGATCTGCGCGATCTACGGATCGACAAAAAAGCATTGGTACTTCACCTAGAGCGTTTCATCGCCAAAAAGGGGATCGAAACCCTCGTTCTCGACCACTTCGACGCAAACTTCGATCCACCCGAATGCCAACAACTCGTTACCGTCACCCGCGCCCCGTGGCGGCCAAACCCGCTGATGCCTTTGCTCGAAATCTCCTCTTTGGATTTCGAAGAGTACCTGGCTTTCGAGCGACGACATGTAAATCTAGAACACTCCTTCTCCCTCTATCTACGCACCGGTGCCCTTCCTGAAATGGCGCAAGAGAGCGATACGACATTGACCATACGACACCATGCCGTTACGCGCAGCCTCTTCCCCGATTCGACGGACCTGACCATTTGGCGCCACCTTTGCCGCTATCAAGGCAAACCCTTCACCCCCCATCAACTCTATACCCAGCTCAAAAAAGCGTATAAAATTTCGAAAGATCGGCTCTATGCCACCCTCAAACGATGGGAAACGGAGGGACTTTTTACCGGTGTACCGAAACTGGGACAAAAACGGGGGTCTCGGCGATTACTCTTTTTCGATTTCGCCCTTCCCGCTTCTTTGTATTTCGAGAAGTCGTTGATGGGACAGCTGAGAACCCTCGCCGCACGCCATCGACTCAAACGCCATCTCGATTGCGCTTATACCGATACGATCGATCTCGTCGATCTCCAGGCGAAGGAGGCGATCTTCATCTCTCCCTTCGCCACCGCCCAAAGCAGCGCCGCCAAAATCGCTCGAACGATCGAAAAACTGGAAAAGTTAGGGATGGAAAAAATCACGATTCTGACCATTTCCAACGCTTTCGCCTTCACGTTCGATACGTTACCGATTACCGGCCGACCGATCTACGAATGGCTGTTGGAGGATTGACGATGCATGATGGGGAAACCAAGAGTCTGTGCGGTATCGATGAAGCGGGACGGGGGCCGCTGGCCGGGCCGCTGGTCGTTGCGGGCGTAGTCCTCACCGATCCGATCGAGGGGTTGACGGACTCCAAGCAACTGAGCGAAAAGAGACGGGAAGCGCTCTTTGAAACGATTACGGCACAAGCACGATGGCACGTGGTGAGCATCGACGCGCCCACCATCGATGCAAAAGGACTGAGTGCCTGCTTGATCACGGCTCTTAAAGAGATCATGAGAACGCTCGAAGCCGACGACTATCTTTTCGACGGCCACACGACCTTCGGTATTCCCAACCTCCGATGTCGCATCAAAGCCGATCTTCACATACCCGCCGTCGGTGCCGCGAGTATCGTCGCCAAGGTGACTCGGGACAGGATGATGAAGGCCCTGGCGAAAGAGTATCCAGGGTATGGTTTCGAACGACACAAAGGGTATGGCACGAAAGCCCATATCGAAGCGATCGAACGCTTAGGCTACACACCCATTCATCGTAAAAGCTTCAAAGTCAAATCGCTGACACAGCCCACCCTTTTCGATCCATGAGAAGCGTCGCACGCTATCCAAAATCCCTCGCTTCGTCGGCGAACCATCAGCGGTAGAATCGAGAAAATATCAATAGGTCTCTTCGAACATCGAATCGTCCGAAGAGTTGATGTCGAAAGTGGTGGCGACCGTCTCGTTGGTCTCCAGGTCGATCACTTCGACCCGCCAGATCCCACGGGCTCGGCCAGGCAAAAATCGGTAGTCGTAGACAGATCCATAATAGGGGGGAATACGAAAATGACGGATACGATCGTCATCGGGAGAGTGGGGCGAAATCCAATGAAACTCCACCTCTTTACCGTCCGTGTTATCGGATCGGTCCAAATAATAGGTACAGTAGATCCGTTCGTTTTCGATATCGCACTGCACGTTGGCGGCGTCGAGAATCCATGGTGCCAGTAAAAATATCCACAGAAAATGTCTCATCTTTTTCATTATATCATACGCCCCATATCGTCGCGACGATATGGCGACTTCCTCCATAGACCCTCGCTTCGATCAGATAGATCCCCTGCCAAGTCCCCAACGCCAAAGATCCATCCATGATCGGAATCGAAAGCTGTGCGCCGAAAATCATCGATTTCAGGTGAGCGGGCATATCGTCATCCCCTTCGAGCCTATGCGAAAAACCGCTCCAACCATCGGGAATCAAATGACGTATGAACCGCTCCGTGTCGTATCGCACATCGGGATCGGCATTTTCGTTGATCGAAAGCGCGGCGCTGGTATGCTGCAAGAAAAGGTGACACACCCCTTTTTCGAAGGTGGCGATCTGTGGAAGTTGCTCTACGATTTCCCGTGTCACCAGATGCACGCCCCGTTTCTTTGGAGCGAGAGAGAGGGCCGTTTGTTCCATACGCATCGCGTCTATCCGAAAAGGAACTTGACCACCCGTTTGACGATACAGCGCTCCTCATCGCCCTCTTGCTTGTGATGCTCGACGATGGTGTCAACGTCGGTCGCGTCATCGACGTAACCGATGCGCGCTTTGGCTTTTTCGAGGGCTTCGCTTTCACTGGCGGCCGTCGTCAACAAGACGGCCATCCGTCGTCCCTCGTGGCTTTCCGGCTTGCCGAAGATACGGACGAAGGAGTCCGCGGCGAACGCTCGTTCATCCACGTGAAGCACCGGCGTGACACTTTCGTGTTTGGCTTTGTACGCGGCACTGGCGCCCGGCGTATAGAAGGTAAAATCGAGTGGCAATCCGAGCACGGCCCTTAGATGAAGGGCAAACTCGCTCTGACTCTGGGTAATGAGCGTCACCATCCCCGTATCGTGAGGACGGGGGCTTACCTCGGAAAAATAGACCTCATCCCCTTTGACGAAGAGTTCGACACCGAAAATACCCCTGCCCCCTAAACCATCGGTGATTTTTTTGGCGATCTCTTTGGCTTTTTCCAAAGCGGCGGGGCTCATGTAGGCCGGTTGCCAACTGAAGATGTAGTCTCCATCTTTCTGCTCGTGGCCGATCGGCTCGCAGAAGATGGTCTGTTTTTCATTGCGTGCGGTCAGCAGCGTGATTTCGTAGTCGAAGTCGATGAATCCTTCGACGATCAGTTCGCTGGCATCGCCTCTGGCCTCTTTGGCCATCTCCCACGACGCGGCGAGATCCTCCATCCTTTTCGCCACGCTTTGGCCATGCCCCGAAGAGCTCATCACCGGCTTGATCACACATGGATACCCGATCGCTTCGGCCGCCTCTTCGAGCTCTTCGAAACTGCTGACGAAGCGGTAAGGACTGGTTTTCAACCCCAACGATTCGGCAGCGAATTTGCGAATGTTCTTTCGATTCATCGTTTTGTTGACCGCTTCGGCGTTGGGTATGACACGATACCCTTCCTTTTCGGCGGCGAAAAGAGCGTCGATGCTGATCGCTTCGATTTCGGGCAGAATGTACGTAGGCTGTACCCTGCGAATCAGATCGAGCACGGCCTCTTGGTCCCGCATATCGATCACATGCGCTTCATGAGCCACTTGATGGGCGGGGGCGTCGGGATAACGATCCACGGCGATCACTTCCAACCCCAATCGCTGGGCTTCGATCGCCACCTCTTTGCCCAATTCACCACTGCCAAGTAGCATGATCTTGATCGAGGAGGATTTCAAAGGCGCGGGAAATTGCATGGATTTTCCTTCTTACGAATTTTTTCGCTAATATACCCTAAAATCGTTAAAGAAAGGATCGAACATGGCATGTAAAATGGGAACGACGGATAGAAAAAGCCGTATCGTCGCCGGCGTCATTCTGATAGGCTTCGCTATGATCACGGGCAATCCGATCGGATGGATCGGCTGGATTCCTCTTGTGACGGGCATCGTAGGGTGGTGTCCTCTTTACGCCCCTTTGGGTATCGACACTTGCCATAGGCCAACCGAGGGAAACCATCACTGAATGGAAGGAACGATCGGACGAAAACGTAGAAAGGCACGAGAAAGGAGTCGTAACGATCGGAGGGAAGAGAGAATCGGAGACAAAAGACGCCCCGAACGGGGCGGTGGCGTTAGAGCCGCGCTTCGTATCGGCGCAACATGAAGAGTCGCTTGAGCAATTTTTTGCGAGCGGCGATCTTCTGTTTTTTGCGCTTTTCCGTCGGCGGCTCGTAGAAACGCCGAGCACGAGCTTCCGTGACGATCAGGTTCCTATCCACCTGTTTCTTGAAACGGCGATAGGCTTCGTCGAAAGACTCGTTTTCGCGTACGAGGATGCCAGGCATACTGACATCACCCCCTTTCGGTGAAATTTTGCGAGCGAAATTATAGCATAGATTTGTTATGATATAGACCATGATGGCTTGAACGCCGGCGATGAAAGGGAATGGATGCAAAAGATTTTCGAACAGTGCTACGACCTGGATAGACGGTGCTATGAAAAATTCGAACTGACCGAAGATATCCTGATGGAACATGCCGCCGACGCGATGGCACGCCACATCCACACGATCGCCAAAGAGGGTGAACGGATTCTTATCGTCGCGGGACCGGGCAACAACGGGGCGGATGGCATCACGTTGGCCAGGCTGTTGCACGGTGACTATGAAATCACCTTGTATCTACCCTACGGGGCCAAATCCGAAATGGCCAAACTACAACTTCGCCGCTTAAAGCAACTAGGGCTCGATCCGCTGGAGAGTCTCTCTGAACATAACGACATTATCGTCGACGCCCTTTTCGGTGCCGGTTTTTCCAAAGCGCTCGACGAACGCGGCATCGATCTCGTCGATAGGCTCAACGGCATGGACGGCTACAAACTCGCTT
>CAZORY010000073.1:0-8329 GCA_964582435.1 uncultured Campylobacterales bacterium | reverse complement strand
CATCTTCAATGTCGGATCGTTTCGTACGCCCTCTTCCAGAGATCGGATCGTATCGGTTTGGTAATGGATCCGAAGCCTCATCGGGAGATGTTTGACGGCACAGACCAATCGCTTGGCCAGCTTGATGCGCTCTTTCGGACTACCATGAATCGTCACATAAAAAAGCGGCCATGCCTCGTGACTAGCGTGGAGGATTTCACCCTCGGCCAGCGGTCGACAACTCTTCAAGTCATGCACCGCCAATCTCCTCTTCCAACGTATGGATCGGATTGCTCTTTTTGTTGGCAGGATCGGTCGCGTAAGCGTACAACGGTACGTAGACGAGCGTTAGAAGCGTGCCGACGAGCAATCCTCCCACGGCCACGTCGGCCAATGGGCTCAAGCGCTCCAATCCCACCGCCTGCTCCAGTGCGATCGGAATCATTCCCGCGATCGTACCGAACGCCGTCATCATCACGGGCCTAAAGCGCACCCGCACGCTCTCGAGCGCCGCCTCGAACGGTCGTCGCCCCTCTTTTTCGTACTCTTTGTAAAAATCGATCAACAATACGGCATTTTTGATGATGATACCAAAAAGCAGTAGTACGCCGACCATACTCGGCATGCAGCTGGGTTTGTCGAAAAGCAGCATCCCCCATGCCGCCCCGATCATCGAAAGGGGTAGCACGACGATCATGATCAGTGCCAACCTCAGCGATTCGTAGATGGCCGTCAATGTCAAAAGCAGCAAAACGACCCCCAGACCGATCGCTTTGATCATCCGTTTGAAACTATCGTTAAGCTGAACGATGTCGCCTTGTTGGCTGACGAGATAGCCGCTCGAATCTAGCTTTTCGAGCGCTTTTTCGGCATCGGCGGTGATATGGGTCACCGGACGTTTGGCCCGATAGCCACCCACATCGACACTATAGAGCATGCGATCACGCTCGATCTTAGCCGGCGTGAAACGCGGATAGAGCGTCGCGATTTGCGACAATGGAATCGGCCCCTGGGGCGTATCGATCGGCAACAGTTTGAGGGTCTGCCAGTTGCGATCGTATGGAGCTTTCAAATATAGACGCAGGGGCTGGCTCGTCATCGACGTCAAATCGCTCGCCAGCGTCACGACACGCCCTTGCGTGCCAAGTTGGCGCATCACCGCCAATGGCGTAAGGTGATAGCTCAAAGCTTTTTGAGCATCGATATCGACGACGATTTCACTGAAATCCTTGTGCCAACTACGATAGAGCGACGTCAAACCTTTGACATCCGAAAGCGCCTTTTCAATCTCGCGCGATTTGGCATCCAAGCCTTGCCACTGGCCGCTTTGGATGCGAACGTCCAGGGGGGCTTTGATCGTCGATAGAGCCGTCGCACCGAAATCGAACACATCGTCGCGTTTGAGACCTTCAAGCGTCGCCAATCGATCGCGAATCTCGTTTTCTAGTTGCCAAATACTCTTTTTTCTCTCGAAACGGTTGACGGCGACGATCGTCAACGTCGCTTCGGTGGGAAGATTGCCGCTTCCAAGACTCAAAACGCCTGGCTCCGTCCCAAAAGCGATCGAGCTCATCTTCAGCCAAGGCTGGCGATCGAGCCAAGTCAAAAAGGGTTTGAGCTTACGCTCGGCTTCATCGACCGTTTCGTTGGCGCTGAAAGCGATCTGCGCTTTGATGATGCCCGTATCCATCGGCGGCATCACGTCACGGCCGATCAGAGGCATGATGTTTTTAAGGCTAAGGACTAGCGTCAAAACGGCCGCCGCCGTAATGAGCATGCGCCGCAAAGCCCAAAATTTCCCGTTGCTAAAACGCAAAATCCCTAGATAGGGGCCGACCAAGCGGCCGATCGTCTGTCGATAGAACCATTCGAACCCCTTTTCGATACGCGTCTTGCCCGTGCCGTTGCGATAGAGCCACGCCGAGAGCTTGGGGATGAAGGTGATCGACAGAAAGTAGCTCACAAGCAACGCGATAATCAGTGTCTCGATCAGCGGACGGAAGATATGCTGGGGAAAATCGCCTACGAACATCAACGGAAAGATCACCGCGATCGTCGCGATCGTACCGGCGAAAACCGGTTTGAGCACCTCTTTGGTTCCTCGTACGATCGCCGTTTGCAAATCTTCGTGCGCTTCGTCGAGGTGGCGTTCGATGTTTTCGAGCACCACGACCGCATCGTCGGTGAGCATTCCAAGGGCCAGGATGATGGCGGTGTAGATGACGATATTGAGTTCGCCACCCATGAGCCAAATGATCGCCATCGTCGCGAAAAAGACCATCGGAATCGAAAGACCGGCGGCGACGATGGCTCTGAAGTTGCCCAAAAAGATCATGATCACCAGCAGGGTATAAATGATGGCGTCGCGAAGCGCCTCGAGCATGTTGGTATTGGCCGTTTCGATCAAATCGCGTTGGGTATCGGCGATCGAAAAATCGATATTGGGGTAGCGCGCTTGCAACTCCTTCGTCGCGGCGCGGGCTGCTTTGGAGACGGTGAGCACCGACCCGCCGGGGGCTCGCTGGATCGCCAACGCGATCGCTTCGTGGGCGTTGCCGATGTACCCGCTGGTGCGTTTGGCCCACCGCCACTCGATCTGTGCGATTTCGCCGAGCGTCACGCCGGACGCTATGGGCAGCCCTTTGAGCCGAGCGATCTCGTCGCGCTCTCCATAATAGGTGAGCGTCACGAAGCCGTCGTGGCCTTTGAGAAACCCAAGGGGCATATCTTTATCGACCGATGCGACCGTTTGCATCACTTTGGCTAGATCCAAGCCGTAGCGTTTGAGCTTCACGGGATCGACGGCGATCGTGATGGCGCTTTGAAACCCGCCGAAGACTTCGACATTGCCGATGTCTTGGTGAGAAAGAAGCCAAGGTTTGATGAAGCTATCGGCGATTTTTCGAATTTCAGGCAGCGTGACGGCACTATTTTTCGGACGCATCGCGATCACGTCCACCGGCAGCGTGAAGTCGCCGGCGGTGTAGATGGCGGGCGAAACGTTGGCGGGTAGTTTGGCTTTGACGATCGAAAGGGCGTTGGCCACGTCCACCGCCGCCGCATCCAAACCTTTCGCATACTCGAACTCGGCTTTGACGATCGAAAAGTTGGCGACGTTGATGGAGCTGACATCGCGTACGAGGCTGAGCCTTGCGATCTCCTCTTCGATCGGCTTGCTCACGCTACTGGCCGCCACCTCCGCCGTCGCACCGGGCACTTGGGTGATGACGATCACTTGCGGGCGGTTGGCGTCGGGAAAGAGATTTTTGGGCAGTTTCACCAGGGCCACGACACCCATGAAGAAAAAAGCCGCGATCAACGTGTAGAGGATGTAGGGACGTTTATAGAAAAAATCGAACATGACGCTGCCTCAATCCTTGGTTGTCACGACCGGCGTACCGGCGCTAAGATGGAGCAAAATATCGGGTTTGGCCACGACGAGCCGCTTGCCAAGCAGCGATCGATCGTCGGTGGCGACACCCTCTTGGCCGCTGGCGACGATATGGATCGGCCGACGCACGGCGTGACCGTGATCGTAAAGGAATACGGAGCTTTTACCCTCGACACTGAGCAGCGCATCGTGGGGTAGAAGAATGGCATTGCCATCGAAAGTGACCACTTTCACATCCACCCGTTGGCCGCTTGGCAACGATGCGTCGATCGGGCCGCTGCGATAGGGGACGAGTCCGCGCACCGTCGTACCAAGGGGTGTGAGCGAGAGATTTTTGTTCTCGAAGATCACCCTTCGGGGCACGATACTATCGGGCATCTCGACGCTCAGGTAGGCGCCTTGGTCGGCGGCGATTTTCATCAATGGTTTTCCTGGCATCGCCATATCGCCCCGATGGGCCATCAGCGCGGCGACGACCCCGTCGATGGGCGCGGTGATCACCGCGTAGCTCAAATTTTGCACCACCTCGGTATAAGCCGCTTCAAGTGCCGCGATCTGCGCTTTGGCCGCATCGATCTTGGCTTTTAACGCCGCGATACGCGCCGCTTCGTTTTCATATCGCTCCTGAGAGGCCCCTCGTACCGCCAAAAGTTTTTTGGTGCGTTCATGGGCCGCTTGGGCCGCGGCGAGCGACGCTTTGGCCGCGGCGAGCGACGCGCGGGCGGAACTGAGCTTAGCTTGTATCTCTTGCTTTTTGGCTTCCAAATTTTTCGCGTCCAACCAGACGATACGCTGACCCTTCTTGATCGACGTCCCGCTCGGAAGGATGCGCTCGATGCGCGCCGCAAGCTTGGAAGCGATCAGCGCATCGTTGTCGTTTCGAACCGTCGCGATATAGGGCAACGTCAAGCGAGTCTCTCGCCATTCGGGCGTCATTGTGCGTACGATAAGCGCGTAGGATTTGGCAGGCGGGATTTTCGCCTCACGAGCTTTTTTATGCTTGATCGCACGCACGCCGAGCGCCACCAGCACCGCCACGATAACGATCGCCAAAACGACTTTTACTCCCTTTTTCATCACCATCCTTTCATTTTTTCTCGATTCATCGGCCGTCACTTGACGATGCCATCTAGATCGTTGCCATAGATGACCGCCAACTTCGCCAACGTCTGCCAACGATCGGCCCTAGTCTTGTAGAGCGCACTCTGGGCACTCAAGAGCCCCTCTTCATAGCGTAGATACTCCTCTTCGTCCATCCGTCCGGTTTGCACGGCCACTTTGGCGTATTTCAAAAGATCGCGACGATGTCGCAGACTCTTTTGCGACAGCATCTCGGAACGCTCGAGCAGAGCGAGGCTCTTGCGCAAACTCTTCACGTCCGCCTCGAGATCGGCTTTCGCTTGTGCCAGCTGAGCATTCGTTTTGGCCAGGTTCACTTCGGCCATTTCGACGGCGGTATAGCGTCCCTTGGCAAAAATCGGCATCGTCACCCCCAACATCAGATGCCCGTACCCGCGATGCACATCATCCCCATCGACGACAGGATGCGCTGGTGTGGGGATCGCGACGGCACTTTGGCCATGGTTTTCGCTCCAAACCGCTTCCAAGCCCACGCTCGGATAGAGCCTTCCTTTGGCCGCTTCGACGGCATGCGCTTTAGCTTTGGAAGCGGCTTGCAAAGGTAGCAGAGGCAACATCGTCCCCTCTCTAAGAGGCTGCGCTTTGCGTATCGGAGCGGCTCGCTCGATCGCCAAGCCCGTCAGACTTTCGATGCGCGCTTGAATCGTCGCCATTTTGATCGCGAGATCGTTATTCGTTGTTTGCAACGCGATCATCGCTTCGTCCAGCTTATCCAGCGCGATCGCCGGCGCACGGCCGCTTTCGACCGATATCGTCATATCCTCGTAACGTTTCTTGATCGAAGCGATTCTCGCGTCGATCGCTTGTCGAAGGGACTCGATATAGGCGAGTTGCGCATCGAGTCCAAGGACCAACGCTTCGTTGCGTAAAATCGTCAATCGCTTTTTCGCTTCGGCCGATCGCGCCAACATCGCCGCCTTTTTTTCCAATCCGAAAAGCGACTTGACGAAAAGGGGCATCGCCACCTTCACACCCAAACGCTCGATCGTGCGCGCAAATGGCAAAGGCTCGCCAGAGAGCGTCAATCGGGTCGACTCCAACGGCGACATCGGACGTAGATTGGTCGGCGCGTTGTAGTGTTCGATCGAGGCGAACGCGTCGATGGAGGGATAGAAGCGATCCTTTTTGCTCTGGACGTCGAGTGCGGCAAGCTTGGCGGTATATTCGACGATTCGGGTGATAGGCTGGTTTTTAAGCCCTTCGAAGAGTTGATGCATCGTCGCCGCTTCCAAAGCGGCGGCTGCCGCCGCAGCGCATAGAAATTTTTTCATGAACGCTCCTTAATATTCAAAAGGCATCGGTGCATTTTGAGGGCCAACTGTTTGGCGTAGTCGTCGATGGAGGGGTCGGGCAAAATCTCGTACGCGTCGGGGACGAAGGCGACGACACGTTCGCGTAACTTGGCGGTGGTCTGGTGCATGATCAGGGTCGTGACGACCATCATTTGCACCACCATCGGATTTTCGACGGCGAAAACGCCCTCTTTCACCCCTTCGTTGACGATTTGCGTCACCAAATGAAGCGTCCTGGCCAACGTTTTGGTAGCGTCATCGTCGAGATGAATGCCGTTGTTGGCGAACTCTCTGGCCAAAATCGCGGCGAAGCAAGGATACTCCGCCATGAAAGCCCCAAAGGTTTCGATATAGGTATCGAGTTTGCCAACGGCCCCGTGGGCCCCTTCGCAAGCGGTCTCCAGGCGTCGAGCCACGACCTTTAGACGACTCATCACCACCGCGTTGTAGAGCGCCTCTTTATCTTTGAAATGATAATAGATCGCAGGCTTGGTGATACCGACGTCTTTGGCGATCTCGTCCAGCGTCGTGACGGCGTACCCTTTTTTTGAAAAATGTTTCGCCGCCGTTTCGATCAATGCCTCTTTTTTGTTGGCTCGCATCCACCGCTCCTATCCATGACTTATCGTAAAGTAAGTTTACCACAACTTCTCTTACACGATGAGACCACGATCATTATGATAAGATACGACTCGATCGATATTTCACAAGGAGATTGCCATGCTACGAAAAGCGACCCTCGCCACGTCCACCGCTCTACTCGCACTCACGACTGCCTACGCACAGCCACAAACCATGACCCATCCGACAGGAATGCACCATCAAGCGGCACAGATGGGGATGCAAGGTCCAAAAGCCACCAAAAAACGTGGAATGCGGTCGATTTTTCTGATTCGAAGAGGCTTGCCCCACTACTCGATGATTCTGATGCGTATGTGGGACGACCCCCAATTGGCCCTGACGCCCGATCAAAAGAGCAAACTAGAAACGATTCGCCGTGAAACGATGCGAAAGATCATGACGATCGCCCCTCGCATCAAAAAGTTGCGACGAAAAATCGTCAAAGCTTCCCGATCGGGCGCATCCGCCCAAGCGCTCTATGGCGATGTGGACAAACTCGCGACCCTCGAAGCGGAAGCGACCAAAATTCAGCTCGCTTGCATCGAAAAAACGAACGAGGTTCTGACACCTCGACAAAAGAAGGTCATCGCCCAGCATTTGAAGAAAAAAAGGAAAAAACACAAAAAATAGAAACTATGCAGCATACCAGATGACGGTGTTCCCGTCACCTGGTTTTTTCAAAAGTCAGTTGAGGTCGGGTTTTGGCGTTTTATCGGTGCTAGCCGGCAACATCGGATAGCGAACATAAGGTTTTTTACCCGTCAACGCGCCGAAGAAAGCTTTGATCTTTTTGGCTTCATCGTCGCTGATCTTTACACCAAGCTGCGTTTCGCCCATGATTTTGATCGCTTCTTCGATATTCCAGACCGCACCGTTATGAAAATAGGGGCGGGTTTCGAGGATATTGCGAAGGGTCGGTACTTTGACCAAACCGTTCTTATCCCCTTTGAAATCACCGACATTGGCGTATTTGTACCGGCCGACTGCCGGGAACGGCTGCATCGATCCACCCAACGCCACGCCGTTGTGACAAGTCGCACACCCTTTGTCGATGAAAATTTTCAGCCCCTCTTTTTCCTCTTTGCTAAGCGCTTTGTCACAACCGTTCAAGAATTCATCGAATCGAGACGGCGTCACCAGCGTACGCTCGAAATCGGCAATCACGTCGGCCACGTCTTTGAAAGTCGGGACGAATTTGGGATCGTCGTAGGCGTGTTTGAAAGCTTTCATATACGCCGGAATCGATCGTACGACCTCTTCGACATGCTTTTTCGTCGCCGCCATCTCGACGTGTGCTTGCATCGGGCCTTGGGCCTGATCTTCCAGATCGGGACTCCGACCGTCCCAAAATTGACGGCTGGCGAACACGGCGTTGTAGACCGTGGGAGAATTGAGATGGTGGGGATTGTGCGCCCACATGTGGCCCGTCGCCGCATCGACACCGTCGACACCGCCCGTGGCCAGGTTGTGGCAGGTGTTACAACTGATCAAACCGCTTTTAGAGAGCCTAGGATCGAAATAGAGCGCTTTGCCAAGCTCTATTTTCTCTTTGGTGATCGGATTTTTGGGATTGTCGATCAAGCGATAGAGATCGGACAACTTTTCAGGTATCGGTTTGAGCCCTGCGTTTTTCGCCTTTTGGATCAAAGCATCCGATGCCATGAGTCCGACACTAACTGTCGCGAGGACGCTCAATGTAACGACCGCTTTTTTCATATCTGCACTCCTTTTTCAAAGTTTTACGGAATTATACTATGATTTGATAAAAATTATCCTTAAAGACCGCGGCTATTCCCACCGATATTTCGTCATCGGAAGCTCTTTGCGATTGGCCCACTCTTTCATCGAAGCGTCGTAAAGTCTCGCTTTCGTAAATCCCAAAAGTCGATGCAACACGAAGTAGTTC
>CAZORY010000072.1:3536-8523 GCA_964582435.1 uncultured Campylobacterales bacterium | reverse complement strand
GCCGGGGAACGCAAAGTGGTCTGGGACTATATGGGTCGGCTGCGCACGGAAGTGGCTTCTCGTATGGGTATGATCGACGAGGATCGGTTCGAATTCGTTTGGGTCGTCGATTTTCCGATGTTCGAGCTCGACGAAGGCGAGCTCCATCTCAAAGCGCTCCATCACCCCTTCACGATGCCGAAGAATATCGACGAAGAGGATATCGAAGCGATCGAATCGATCGCCTACGATGTCGTGCTCAACGGTATCGAACTAGGCGGTGGTTCCATCCGTATCCACAAACTCGACGTTCAACGGAAAGTCTTCAAGATGCTTGGAATCGGCGAAGAGGAGGCGCAGGAGAAATTCGGCTTTCTACTCGACGCCCTCAAATTCGGTGCCCCGCCTCACGGCGGCTTCGCCATGGGCTTCGATAGAATCATGATGCTGCTGCTCAAACGCGATAGCATCCGCGACGTCATCGCCTTCCCCAAAACCCAAAGCGCCACCTGTCTTCTCACCCACGCGCCAAGCCCCGTGGACGAAGGGCAGCTCAAAGAGCTGGGGATCCGTATCAGGAAACAGCCAAAAACCGATGCGACTGAGTGAGGCGAAACCCGGCGATCTGGTCAAAATCAAAGGATTCGAGGGGGGTTGTGACGATTTCAAATGTCGCCTGGACGCCATGGGCGTACGTGTCGGCGATATCGTCGAAGTCAAATCCAAAGCCTTCCTCGGTCCCATCGAGATCAGAAACGACGCGACGGACCTGGCCCTCTGTCGAGGTCAAGCGGAAAAGATCATCGTAAAACCGATTACGATCAAACGTGGGTAGTGAAAAGTGAGAAGGAAAGAGAACGACACCCCTTCGAAACTTCTTACTTTTTACTTCCCACCTAACCATCAAGGAGCTAATCTATGAAAAAACTCTTCCTCATCATCGGCGCCCCAGGCAGTGGCAAAACGACCGATGCGGAACTGATCGCCGCCCACAATCCCGAGACCATCGCCCACTACTCCACCGGTGATCTTCTGAGAGCGGAAGTGGCCAGTGGAAGTCCGTTGGGTGCCACGATCGACAGCTACATCTCGAAAGGCAACTTGGTGCCTCTGGAAATCGTCATCGACACGATCGTCGGTGCGATCAAACGCAGCGACAAACCGGTCATCCTCATCGACGGTTTTCCCCGAAGCGTGGAGCAGATGAAAGCGCTCGACGAGATCTTGGCGCAGGAACCGGACGTCAAACTCGAAGCGGTCATCGAAGTGGACGTGAGCGAAGAGGTCGCCAAAGAGCGAGTCCTCGGCCGTGCACGCGGCGCCGACGACAACGAAGAGGTTTTCAAAAACCGTATGAAAGTCTATATGGAACCGATCGACGCCATTCGAAGCTTCTACAAAGAGAAGGGTCTACTCCACGTCATCGACGGCGAACGAAGCATCGAAGAGATCGTCGACGAGATGGAGCGCTTCATCAAGTCCAAGATTTGATCCTCGTCTCCTCTCGTGACGTGATACCGACGAGTGCGTGATGAGTACCTATCACTTCTATCAAGTCATCATCGGCACCGAGATACTTCTCGGACGCCGAAAAGACAAACATTTCGACTTTCTCCTCCAAGCACTCCTCGAGCGAGGTGAAAACCTCTACGCCTCGTTCGTCATCGGGGACGACGCCACCCTCATCGAAGAGATCTTCGCCCTCGTCGCAAAGGATCCTAAAGGAGTGATGTTCAGCTTCGGCGGTATCGGCAGTACCCCGGACGATTTGACCCGTGCCGTCGCCGCCAAGGTCTTTACCCACAAACCCCTCACCCTCCACGAAGAGGCGAAGCACCGTATCCTGGATCGATTCGGTGAGGAGGCCTATCCCCATCGCATCCATATGGCCGAACTTCCCGAAGGTGCCGAACTACTCGACAATCCAGTCAACAACGTCCCCGGTTTCAGCCTCCAAAATCGCTACTTTTTCACTCCTGGGTTCCCGCAAATGGCCCATCCGATGGTCATCCAAGCCATCGATCGACTTTTGCCCGAGCGAAAAAAGAGATGTACGGAAACCTTCACGGCATTGACGAGTGAAAACGATTTGATCGATATGATGCAGCAACTTCCCCCGACGATCACCCTTTCGTCGCTGCCCGCTTTTTGCGGGCAGAGGCGTATCGCCGTCATCTCTCTCTCGGCTGAAGCATGTGACGACGTGAAAACGTGGCGCAGACAGTTCGAAGCGTACATGAAGGAAAAAGGAATCGCATGGGTCGAAGGAGACCGTCACGATGACCCTGACCTATGCCACGATCACGCTTGATCTCCCCCATGTCGTCTCCAAAAAGGGACGGCGTGCCGTCACCAACGCGCTCAAAGAGCTGTTGGGGAAGATGAATGTCTCCTTGCTGGATATGAGTGGCGAATACCCCAAAGAGGCGACGATCGCTCTGGCGTTTTTGACACCCGACGACGCCTCGGCCCACAAGAAACTCGAAAAGATCGAAACATTGCTCGCCACCCGATTTCCAGACATCGATGCGACGATCGATTACGAGACGGCCTGAGGGTGGTGACTCGCCCATAGAACCGCGATCGTGATCAGAAGGGCCACGATATAGAGTGCATGCCATAGGGCGAGCTTTTTGCTTTGCGCTACTCCCCGTTCGTAAGCGAGCATCGCCATGACGATGCCGATGGACGCGGTCACGAACGATAGAAAAAAGTATGCGTAGATCGGATAGAAGATGAATTTGACGGTTAGATCGACACTCTCGGTCACATGCATCAAATAACCGATCACCGCCAACAGCGCCATGACGATATTGAAAATCAACAGTTTCAGCGACGTCTTTTCACTCATCATCCAACTCCTTGGCTAAAAATCTGGCGACTCCCTCGTCGTCGTTACTGTAGGGCAACACGATAT
Organism: uncultured Campylobacterales bacterium; assembly: GCA_964582435.1. Classification (GTDB taxonomy): domain Bacteria; phylum Campylobacterota; class Campylobacteria; order Campylobacterales; family Hydrogenimonadaceae; genus Hydrogenimonas. The sequence continues at coordinate 5,627 of CAZORY010000072.1, read as the reverse complement.
CGGCGGCTCTTTTGATCGCTTCGACGGCGTTTGCGACGGCAATTTTACGACCTGCCATCTTAAAAAGGCCCAAATCGTTGAAACTATCTCCAAATACCGTCGTTCTGGCACGATCGACCGCTTCCATCTCTTCGAGTTTCGCCAGGGCATGGGCTTTGTCTCCTCTGGCGTCCAAAACCGTCAAAAACCAGCAGTCGATATAGGGATCTTCGCTGCGTTTGGTCTCGATCGTCTCCCCAAACGAGGCGTTCAAAAGATTTTCCATCGCATGGGTGGTCCAATCATCACCGAGATAGACCAGTTTGAGATTGCGATCCATCGCCCGAAAAGGTTCGGCATCGATCAAACGCCGATCGTTATGAAAGGTCTTTAGGAGCTTCTCATGACACGCGGTACGACGCTTGGGATAGACGAAACGCTCCAAGCCCCCCGCATCCAGCCCCACCAGCAAAGGATACTGCCCGAACGCTCGCGCCATCTCTTCGATGATCGCATCACCAAGGTCTCTCTCGATCGCCGCAAGATGCAATATCCGGCCATCGTGCCTGGCGATCATGACGCCATCGAGCAGAATCATCGGTTCCGCCAGATGCAAACCTTGAAGCAATTTTTTAGCTCCCGTCAGACTCCTGGCGGTCGCGATCGAAAGCTTCATGCCTCGTCCGACCGCCTCGTTCCACACTTCTCGCGTCAAATCGCCGAGACTCTGATCACTACGCAACAAAGTGAAATCGAGATCACTTAAGTAAAAATCCATACATATCCCTTCCAGCGTCTTCCCATGCGACGGTATCGAACATACGAACGATCCGATCGAAACCTTGATCCCACGGTGCGGTGATTGCGAGCGTTTCTGCCGTCACGGGATGCGGCAAAGAGAGTCGTGTCGCATGCAGTAATAACCGGTGAGAGCCAAAACGTTCACGAAAAAGGCGGTTGTGTTCCCCTCGGCCATATTTGGTATCCCCGACGATAGGATGAAAGATATGTTTCATATGACGGCGAATTTGGTGTTTGCGTCCCGTTCGGGGAGCGAGTTCGACGAGAGAGTAACGGGCGACCGGATATCGACTGATTGGAACGGGTAGTTCCAACGTCGCCAGACGCCGATAACGGGTGATGGCCGGCTGCGGTGCTTTGTCGGTTCTGGCTTTGGCATCTGTCATCTTGTCCAACACCTCTTTGAGGGGATAGTCGATCTCTCCCTCCCGATCCGTATAGCCTCGCACGATCGCATGGTACGTTTTACGTATGTCGCCCGCCGCGAAAGCTTCGGCCACACCTCTTGCCACAGTTTTGTCGAATGCGAAGAGCAATACACCGGAGGTCGGTTTGTCGAGGCGATGGAGAGGATAGACGTAACGTCCCGTCATATCTCGTACCATTTGCAAGGCGAATTGCGCGGCATCCTTGTCGACCCAAGAACGATGCACCAACAGACCGCTGGGCTTGTTGACGGCCACGAGCCAGTCGTCTTGATAGAGTATGGGTAGTTTATCCATCGTGCTGTCGCTTACGTACGGCGATCCCCTGTTTGCGCATCCGGTAACGCTCGCCAGGCTCGTTCCAAAAAGTGTCGTATCCGAGTATTTCGAACGCTTCGCCAAATAACTTCGGCAATTCGCCCTCCGAGAGCAAGAAGTCCGGATTGCCACGCTTTTCGTTCTCCGGATGAGCCATATAGGTTTCGACGATGAAAATCGCGCCGACTTTCAGCGTCCGTGCGACACGATCGATGAGAGAGCGATCGAGAAAATTGATCATCACCGCCAAATCGTAAGCGTCCGGTCGCGGTACGAACGTATCCAGATCCGCTTGGATAGCTTTCACATGCAAACCTTCGCATCGCTTTTTCAACGCTTCGATCGCCACTTGCGAAAGATCAATCGCTTCGACCGAAAACCCCAAACGTGCCAGATAGCAGCTATTGCGGCCGCCGCCGCATGCCAGATCGATCGCCCGGCCCCGTCTAGCCTCGGTGGCAAAGCGTTTCACGAAACGTGACGGCTCCTCTTTGTTTAACAACGTCTCATCCTGACGATACTTCTCGTCCCATTTGATGCGATCCTTTTGGGCCATACCATCCTCTCT
>CAZORY010000072.1:0-3436 GCA_964582435.1 uncultured Campylobacterales bacterium | reverse complement strand
GACGATACTTCTCGTCCCATTTGATGCGATCCTTTTGGGCCATACCATCCTCTCTTCATCTTTTTTGGATAAAATAGCGCGTACGATTTCATAACGCAGGAGAACCAGCCATGGATATTACCAAAATCGGCAGCGGCGAGTGCCCCGATAAAGTACACGCCCTCATCGAAATTCCTTACGGATCCAACATCAAATACGAGCTCGACAAGGAAAGCGGCGCTATCTTCGTCGATCGCGTCCTCTATTCAGCGATGTTCTACCCCGCCAACTACGGCTTCGTTCCCAACACGCTGGCCGACGACGGCGATCCCATCGACATCCTGGTGCTCAACGACTATCCCGTCCAAGCCGGCAGCGTCATCAAATGCCGTCTGATCGGCGTCTTGATCATGGAAGACGAAGCGGGTATGGACGAAAAGCTACTCGCCGTCCCCGTCGGCAAGATCGATCCATCCTACGACGAGATTCGAAGCTACGAAGACCTCCCCGATGCGACACTCGACAAAATCAAGAACTTTTTCGAAACATACAAAATGCTCGAACCCAACAAATGGGTCAAAGTCAAAGATTTCCAAAACAAAGAGGAAGCTGCCAAGCTTCTCGAAGCGGCGATCGCGAACTACAAGTAAGCTTCTTTTGAAACTCTTTCGCCGGTCCGTCCCATGATCGGCGGAAGAATCGATCGGACACTCCTTTCATTGATTGTGATAGATATAACTCTCGATACCGTTGGCGATCCCTTCGGCCATTTTTCGCTGATAGTTTCTATTGAAGAGACGTTTGGCTTCAGTCGGATTGGTGATATAGCCCGTCTCGATCAACACCGCCGGCATCTGCGCACCCACTAAAACCCAAAACGGGCCCTCCCGTACGCCACCGTCCACGACACCTTTGTATCGACTCCGTAAAGCGGCCAGTACCTGTTTTTGAATGTCGATAGCAAGTTTGTTGCTTTCGATAATCTTTTCACGGTTCAAAACACTGAGGTAGGCATTTTTCGTGTATTGATCGATATTTTTGATTTCGGCACGGTTTTCGATCGCGGCGATCCGCTTGGCCCGTCCGCTTCTAGCCGGCGATAGAAAATAGGTTTCGACCCCTTTGTGTGTAGTGAACGAACCCCGTTTCGGAGCGGCGTTGGCATGAATCGAAACGAAAAAATCGGCCTGTTTACGATTGGCGTAGCGGGTACGCCGCTTCAGGGGGATGAAAATATTGGTTTGACGGGTCATGTAGACCCGGAAACCACGTTTTTTCAATATATCGCGAAGGGCTTTACCGATGGCCAGCACCGCGTCCTTCTCCCGCAAGCGATGGTATCCAATCGCACCGGTATCTTTGCCTCCGTGACCAGGATCGATGACGACCGTGTAGCGTTTGAATCCCATGAAAGAGAGATCGGGCGTATGTTTGGCTGGCATCGTTTTTCGAGGCGTCGGCATTTTTTCGACGTTCGACACCTCTTTTGAAGGCGTCACGACGGTATCGGGTAGAGAGATCGTGAGTCGATCGCCCTCCCATCGTACGATGGGATCGTATCGTTTGTCGGTTTCGACGACGACGCGTACTTTCTTGGGTGCAAATTGTGCGATGCGGATCTCTCGAAACCCCTTGCCTTTGATATGTTTGGGATGGTAGGGGTACCTGGCGGGCCAAATATCGAAGACGTACAGCAAACGTTTGTCACGTTTCAATCGCAACGTTCGGACACCCTCTTTGGCCAAGGGCGCGTCGAAATAGATGTCGAGCCGACCACTCTTCACACGTGTCTTTCGGACAAGTCTCGAGGCACCGGGCAACACTTTGACGCGAGGCGCTTTTTTTTCTTCGATCTTTCTTGCGGTTTTTTTCACCGACGGTTTTTCGCCCAGATCGGGACGAATGGCCTGGAGAGCGTTTTTGTAACGGGTCGAGTCGAGGCCGAGTTTTTCGGAAGCTTCGATCAATCCTCGCAGCGCTTGGATCTGCAACGCCACCTTTCGATCCAACAAACCTTCCATATAAAGGGATTGGAAATCGTGATACCCCCGCCATATCGTCGATTTGTTGGGCGAATGGACCGCCTTCGAAGCCCTGGTCAATTTGGTGTGCCAGTCGCTGCTCCAAGCCGACACGACAACGAGAAGGAGAAAAAGAGTAACGAGAGCCTTTTTTATGCCTACTCTCCGTGAACCAGTTTGTGCATCAGCTCTTTGACGCTGATCAGTTTGTCCAATCTATAGCCGTTGGCGCCGGAAAAAAAGAGGCCAAGTTCCTTGTCGCCCATATAGGCGTCGCTGAGCCTGTCGGCGATACAATAACCCACCTGTTTGGCTTCTACGCCACGTTTACAAGGAGCCACACAATTGCTGATACACTTGATCGCGGGACCTTCTCGCTTGTCGACGAGATCGATCAGATGGGTGCGCACTCCCCTAGCCGGATAACCGACGGGCGACTTGAGCAACAAGATATCCTCTTTTTTCGCGTTGAGTAGAATCTCTTTGAAGTTGTCGTTGGCGTCGCATTCGTGCGTTCCGATGAAGCGTGTCCCCATCTGTACACCCGAAGCTCCAAGCTCGATACAACGTTCGATATCACCTTTATCCCAAACGCCGCCGGCGGCGAAAACCGGCATACCACCCCATTGGGCCGCCTCTTCGACGACGGGGCCGATCAGATTTTCGAGCTGATACTCCTCCATCATGCATTGTTCGTAGGTAAAGCCTTGATGACCGCCGCTCAACGGGCCTTCGAGAATCACCGCATCCGGAACTTTACCGTATCGTTTCTCCCAACGTCGGCAAATGAGACGAAGGGCCTTGGGGGAACTGACGATCGGCACCAGTGCCACGTCCGGGAAGTCGGCGGTAAATTCAGGCATATTGGTCGGCAAGCCCGCACCCGTGATGATGATGTCCGCGCCCGCTTCACATGCATCGGTCACGACACGGCCGTAATCGTTGATGGCGTAAAGGACATTGCATCCCAACGGCGCGTCACCGCATATTTTTCTGGCGTTTTCGAAGATTTTGAACAGGGCCTTTTTCGAGTAGAAATTATCCGTCTCCAACGGGCGTCCAGCCACCAATCTGTCGGTGTAGGCTTTGTTTTGATAATACCCGGTCCCGACACTGCTGATAACCCCAAGTCCTCCCTCCAGACTGACGTGCCCTGCCAGACGATCCCAGCTGATGCCCACACCCATGCCCCCTTGAATGATAGGGTATTTGATGCGGTATTTACCGATCTTGACGGATTGCAGTTGCACTTACTTCACCTTTACCTTCGCGAATTTCTTTTTTCCTACTTGAAGTATATACTCTCCCGCTTCCAATTGCAAGTCTTTGTCCGTCACCTTCTCCTGGTCGATCCGCACGGCACCGGCTTGTAGATCCCGCCTGGCCTGGGAGGTGGAGGGCTCTAGCTTGGCTTCCACCAGCGCCTTGGCGATCCA
>CAZORY010000071.1:7407-8591 GCA_964582435.1 uncultured Campylobacterales bacterium | reverse complement strand
TGAAATCTTTGATCATCCCCTTCGTCAAACCAAAATCGTAAACCATTTGCCCCCTGTCCAACTTCGGTGCCGAAAAAAGCAGTTCCACTTTGTAAGAGTGGCCATGAATGCTCCGGCTACACCGTCTGGAGGTGCACTGGCGCACGATATGGGCATTTTCGAATTTGTAAAGTTTGCGAATGATCATTCCCATCTCCTCATCTTTTCTCCTCCCTGTTCCATAACCGAACATGGAGCCGATCGCTATATCGAAAACCCTTCTCGATACACAATTGTGCGACGGTCGGAGCGTTTCGTTGCAAGCTCACCCCATCGTCGCCTAGCGGCATACAGAAAATTTCGTTGTCGTACCCTGCACATATTTCATCGATCTCCTTTGCGGTGGATGGATACGATGGATCGACGGTAAATTTGAAAAAGGAGTCGTTGCCCTGTTTCGCCAATGCATCGATTGCCTCCGGTACGACACGCTTCGCGTAGGGTTCGCCACTGTTGCCAAGCTTGACCGCCATCGCGAACGTCACTTCGCGATAGCGAGGAAATCGGCCAAAATCCGGCGCGATCGTGGCGTTGGTCTCGATCGTCACGCGTATTTCGCGCGCCCTGGCCCACTCCAGCAACCCGATCATCGCGCTATCGTGAGCATAGAGCATCGGCTCGCCACCGGTGATCACCAAATCGGGCCGATAGGAAAGAGGCTTGAGATAAGATGCGACGATCTCGATCAGCGATGAAGCATCTTCGATACGCACCCATCCTCTCGCGAAGCGTGCGCGATCGACGGCCCGAAGCGTATCGCAACCTGCGACCCGTTCGCCATCGATCTCGTAGCTCCCCAACCCGGGGCATTTGAGATTGCATCCTCCAAAACGTAAAAAGATCGAGGGTACACCGACATATCGCCCCTCCCCTTGAATCGAAAAAAAGTGTTCGACGAGATAGATCATGACACTCTCTTATTCATTTTCCGATCGCCTCAAGCGCTTGTCTTCGAAAATTCGCAGATCGCTTGAGGATGACGCCTCCCCGGCATCACTTCTTTTGGCCCATCCGGACCTTGCGGCTGCATGTTTGCAGACCGCAAGCTCGTAAATCGCCGTACGATTCCGCTCTCACGAATTCTCCCTTCGCCCATCCGGACCTTGCGGCTGCATGTTTGCAGACCGCAAGCTCGTAAATCGCCG
>CAZORY010000071.1:0-7307 GCA_964582435.1 uncultured Campylobacterales bacterium | reverse complement strand
TCGCCCATCCGGACCTTGCGGCTGCATGTTTGCAGACCGCAAGCTCGTAAATCGCTAAAAAAGGCAAGCAGTTGCCTTTTTCTTCACGCGATTTACCCCCCCGTTTCGTAAAAGGCGCGGGCACTCTTTTCGTTCGCCTCTTCGCTCCAGCGATTCTTTTCCGGCTTGTTGCGAAGCACCTCTTTGAGAATTTCACCCGCTTTTTCCAAATCTTTCGCTTTGACTGCCTCTTTGATACTCATCGCCTCGTCGAAATAGAGACAGGGGATCAGGTGGCCCTCGGCCGTCAGACGAATACGGTTGCAATCTTCACAAAAGTCGTGCTTGTGGGGATCGATGATACCGAATTTGTAACCGTCGTCGGTGATGTAGTTGAACGCGGGACTGCTACCCTCACGCCCGACTTTACGGATGCGGTAACGTTTTTTGATATGGTCGAGAATCTCTTTGCCGGTCAATCCTTTCAGATCGGAATGGGCATGGACGTTCTCCATATATTCGATATAGCGAACCCTCATCCCCCGCGCTTTGGCGTACTCCATCACATCGAGGATTTCGGATTCGTTGATCGTTTTGAGAGGCACCATATTGATCTTGACCTGCAAGCCCACCGCCAACGCCGTTTCGATGCCCTCCAACACTTTGGCGAGTACGTCTTTTTGAGCGATCCGATAGGCGATATGGGGTTTGAGGGTATCGACGGAGACGTTGAGACGCTTGAGACCTGCCTTTTTGAGCTTCTCGGCCACGTTGCCAAGGAGATAGCCGTTGGTCGTGAGCGCCAAATCGACATCCGGATTGTGATCGTGGATCATCGCGACGAAACGATCCAAATCTTCTCGCAGCAGCGGTTCCCCGCCGGTGATACGGATCTTGTCGATCCCCTCGTCCATCGCGATTCGGACGAACGTGAACAACTCTTCAAAGGTCAGAAGGTTTTCTCTGGGCACCCATGAAAAGGGTTTTTCAGGCATACAGTATTGACATCTGAAATTGCATCGCTCCGTCACGGAGACGCGTAGGTAGTTGACTTTCCGTCCATGACCGTCGATGAGCATTCTCTTCCTCGTTGGCAGAATTTGGAGTAATTCTATCGTATTTGGCTTAAGGGAATTGAGAACGAACGATGGAAGAAGGTTGATTGAAGATAACTGGGATGGTGCGAAAGCTTTCGCACCATCCTCGCTAGCGCGCAAGGCGCTTTAGATCAGTGAAGTTCTCGCCAGATGCTCTGTTTCCACAGATAGGCAAGGAACGCGAAGATAAAGAGGTAGATCATCACGATCTTACCGACGCTGTCACGTTCGTGGCGTTTGCTATCACCCACATCGGCCATATATTCGAGAACTTTTTCGGCACTCACTTGGGTGACACCTACCCGCGGCATCGCGGTACCGGGCAGCAGGTTCTGCGGATTTTCCATAAAGGTACTCAGATAGTGCTCGCCACGACTTCGAATGTACATCGAAAGATCGGGCGGTAATTTACCCAAGTATTTGATCAGATGGTTTTGATAATCGAGAACCTTCTCTTTGAATTTGACTTTGTCGATTTCGTATTTGAACTTAGGCTCTTCGCCGATCTGCGTCCATTTGTCGTAACGCATCGCATGGCATCGACCACAGGCGACCTCGAAAGTCTCTTTGGGCGTTACCTCTTCAGGTTTTTTGGCGATCGATTGCAGATAAGCGACGATGTCGGCGACCTCTTGCTCTTTGTCTCCGCCCAACCCGTAGAATGGAGTCATCGGGAAGCTTCGTCCCATTTTGGAGAATTTGTGCTCGACCATCAGGGCGTGTTCGGGGTTTTGGATCAAATCGGCCAAAAATTTGGCATCGTAGACAGCGCCTGCGTTGCTCAAATCGGGCGGATTGACACCGAAGCTCGCCGCCGCCGCGTTGGGATCCATGGGCGCGGGCATGCCGGCCGCTTTGACCCCGTGACAGCCGATACATCCGGCATTCATGAAGGTCTGCTGCCCTCGTGTCGCGTCACCCTTCTTCGTCAAAGGTTTGAGATCGTCGTATTTGAAGCCTTCGCTCTCTACATGCTTATGCATGACCGAATGGGCGTAGGGTTCGACGCCCCAGTATGTCAGCAGTGTAAAGAAGACGACGACTGCGAGAATTTTCAATTCTTTCATTTTTTACTCCTTACACCGCTTTTTCGTTTTTCGTAATGAAGGGCAGCACGATCCACAATCCGATGAAGATGACCGCCGCCACCAGACCGATCGTGCTGTAGATACCCATCGGAGGCAGCTTACCCATCACCGTCAGAACGATCATGTCCACAAGAAGCAGCCAGAACCAATATTTGAAGACTCCCCGTCGATTGGCCGGCGCCACGTTGGGGCTTTTGTCCAGGAACGGCAGGAAGAAGAAGATCACTTGCGCGAATCCAAAGGCGACTAGGCCCGGATCTTTCGGGAAAGGACGCAAAATCTCGTAACTCCAGAGGAAGTACCATTCAGGATAGATATGCGGCGGCGTCTTCAGACCGTCGGCCGGGTCGAAGTTGATCGGATCCATCGCGAAATCGAAATGCCAGAAGACCAGATAGAAATAGAAGATCAAAAAGATCGAAACGACGAACATATCTTTGGAGAGGAAGTCGGGTTTGAAGCGGATCACTTTGGCTTCACGCGTTTTGCCTGCCAGATACTTTTTGGCCTCTTCTTCGAAATCGATCTCTTCGCCATCTTGGTTGTTGACGTGAGGAATGCGCAGCGTTCCGAAGTGCAGACCGATCAACGCCATGATGATCAAAGGCATCAAGAAGACATGGAGCATGAAGAATCGGTTCAAGAAAGCTTGACCGGGAATGTAGTCCCCGCGGATCCACTCGACCAGACCGTTGAGTTCCAAACTACCCAGACTGAAGAGGTTGGTGATAACCATACCGGCCCAATAACTCATCTGTCCCCAAGGCAACATATAACCGCTGAACGCTTCGGCCGAGAAGCTAACGAACAGCAACATCCCCGACAACCAGATCAGTTCACGCCCTTTTTTGTAAGACCCGTAATAGATCCCCGTGAACATGTGGATATAGATGATCAAAAAGACGACCGATGCCGCGACTGCGTGCATATGGCGCCATAGCCATCCAAACTCGACCTCTTGCATGATCGTGTAGTTGACGCTATCGAACGCCAGATTGACGTTGGGCTGGTAGTAACACATCAAAAAGATGCCCGATACGACCAGAATACCGAAGGTGATGGCCAAAACCATCCCCATCGCCCAGAGGAAGTTGATGTTTTTGGGGATCCAGTACTCCTCCGCCAGGACTCGACGTAGCGTCTTGATCGCAAGGCGCTGGTCGAGCCACTCTTCCAAGCTGTGTGCTTTTTCAAAATGTGCCATCTATGCGCTCCTTATCAGGCGATGATGCCTGCTTCTTTCATCTTTTTATATTCAGGGCCCTCTTCTCCGAGTACGATCGTCGTCCCCTCCAGCTTGAACGGAGGAATGACCAAAGGGCTCGGCGGCGGCGGTGCGGTGTTGATACCGCTGGCATCGAATTCACCACCGTGACATGCACATTTGAAATCGTGTTTTTGCGGACGATAGGCGGGAATACACCCCAAGTGCGTACATAGACCGATACAGACCAGGAAGTGGTCTTTGCCAACGATCACATCCCGTGCCGTCTCTTTTTCATCCTGTTTTGCCACCATTTCCGGGGTTTTCTTGAGAATGAAGATGGGCTTGCCTCGCCATTTCTCGACATTGAGAACATTCGGCTCGGCTTTGGAGAGATCGACTCTCGTAAATCCCGCCGCTTTGACGCTTGGGAGCGGATCCCAGCTCTTCTTGGCGGCATAGAGCGCGCCAAGACCGCCAAGGGCCGCCCAACCGCCGAAGACTTTACCCATAAAGTCGCGTCGGCTGCTATCTGCCATAGCTGATCCTTTTTTTGAGATTTTAAATCAGCTTATTGTATAACTCCAAAGGTTAAGTTAGAATAAAAATTACCTTAGCTTATCTTGAATATAGGCGGCGATAGCGTTGGCTGCTTCCTTTCGGAGCGGTTTTTCATTGTAAACGGCTGTTTCCGAAAGTTTTCGTGAAATTTCACCGGTCGTGAAGGATTCGGTATACGGTATGGCGTAACTCTCCAGTTTCTCTCTTTGGACCCGATCGATCGGCGTTTTGGGAATGTAGATGGGTTGCGAGCCCGCAGCCAGCGCCTCCAGCGCGCTTTGAAAGGAAGAGGTGAGAAACCGCGAAGCACCCATGAGGGCTTCGTCGTACCGTTCGTTGTCGATCACGTCGACAAATTTTCCCTCCAACTCGTCACCGTATTGGACGAAAAAGTAGTACCCCTCCAAAAGTGCGATCTTCAAGCCTTCGAAAGCCGACGCCTTGCGGGCCAGCACCATCTCGTAATCGTCGTCGCCCCAAAAATAGACAAGGCCGCCTCGATGATCGAATCGCTCGAAATAGCGAGGTGCGACGATATCGGCTCGCACGATACCTTCCCCCTCTTTGACGCTAGAGATCAAACCACTCTCTTTGGTGATAAAATCATCGGCGGCGTCGCTGATGCGAATGAACGTTTCGAAATAGTCGGCCATCTCCTCCCACATCGTACGGCTCTCCTCTTCGGAATCGAACACGAGTGCATCGGCGGGCGTGGCGAGATTGGCGATATTGCGTACCACATCGACACTGACATACTTTTGGATATCGAAATGTTCTTTGGCATATTCGCCGGCACGAAAATCGTTGGTCAGTAGCGTCACCGGCACCCCCATCGCCTGCAACGCCGCGACGACGGGTGCGCTGCGCCGGAGTCGATCGAGTCCGACACGATGACCGGTATGGATATAGTAGTAGAGCATGAGGATCCTTATTCTCTATGATTCGTTTTTCTCTTCCCGCTTCGTTCTCGCATTTTGATATAGATATGCAAGATTTCGATCGCGGCGGGCGTGACGCCGCTGATCTGGCTCGCCGCATGCAGAGTGGGCGGCCGTCGATCGCTCAACTTCTCTTTGATTTCGTTGCTTAGCCCCGAAATGGCTGAAAAATCCATATCTTCGGGGATCTCGACCGCCAGCATTTCGTGCATCTTCGCGATCTGTTCTCGCTGTTTTTGAATATATTTGTCGTATTTGGCATGGATCATCAGCTGCTCTTTGACCGCGTCGGGCCAGTCGGCGGTTTCGGGAATCAATTGGGCGAGTTTGTCCATCGTGAAATCGGCCCGACCGACGATCAGTTTGAGAGGCGTCTTGTCGGTGATCTTCTCCACACCCAACGCTTCGAGCTGGGCCAGTCCCTCTTTGCTAGGAGTCAGACACCGCTCTTCCATCCATCGCACCCCCTCCTCGATCAGCCGCTTTTTGTGCAACATCTTCGCGAACGTCGTCTCGTCGATCAAGCCGAACCGATGGCCGTAGGCCATCAATCTTAGATCGGCATTGTCTTCACGCAACATCAGACGATACTCGGCGCGGCTCGTGAACATCCGATAGGGCTCGTTGGTCCCTTTGGTCACCAGATCGTCGATCAATACCCCGATATAGGCTTCGTCGCGCCCCAACACGAAAGGCGCTTTGCCGTCGACGGCGAGAGCTGCGTTGATACCCGCCATCAACCCTTGCGCCGCCGCCTCTTCGTAACCCGTGGTTCCGTTGATTTGGCCGGCGAGATAGAGCCCTTCGATCTTTTTGGTCTCGAGGGTATGCTTGAGCTCCGTCGGGTCGACATAGTCGTACTCGATGGCGTAGCCGTAGCGTACGATTTTGGCTTTTTCCATCCCCTTGACGCTGCGTACCATCGCCAACTGGACATCCACGGGTAGCGACGTGCTCATCCCGTTGATATAGTACTCCGTCGCTTCCAAGGTCTGCGGTTCGATAAAAAGATGATGGCGCTCTTTGTCCCGAAAACGGTTGATCTTGTCTTCGATACTGGGGCAGTACCTAGGCCCAACCCCTTCGATCTGGCCTGAAAAGAGAGGGGCTCTGTGGAAATTGCCTTCGATCAAGGCATGGGTCGTTTCGTTGGTGTAGGCGATGAAGCAAGGGAGCTGTTTGGGATGAAAATCGTTGCGATCGGTGCGGAAACTGAAGGGCCTGGGCGGCTCGTCACCGGGCTGAGGTTCCATCTGGGAAAAGTCGATCGTGCTGCCGTCGATACGTGGGCAGGTACCGGTTTTGAGTCGGCCGACACGAAGACCCAACCGCTTCAGGTCCTCCGCCAGCGCCGTCGATGCGAATTCACCGGCACGGCCCGCCTCCTTTTTGGTCTCGCCGATGTGGATGACACCGTTGAGAAAGGTACCGGTCGTCAATATCACCTTATGAGCATGGAAGATTTCACCCAATTCCGTTCTGATCCCTTTGACCACGCCCCCCTCGACGACGAGTGCTTCGACCATCCCTTGAAGGATATCGAGATTTTCCGTCCCCAAGCAGACCGTTCGTGCTTCGATGCGATAGCGATCCATATCGATCTGGGCTCGGCTGCCCCGCACGGCCGGCCCTTTGGTTTCGTTGAGTACCCGATATTGCAAACCCGCTTTGTCGGTGAGCAGTCCCATCTCACCGCCCAACGCGTCGAGCTCCTTGACCAAGTGGCCTTTGGCCAGGCCGCCGATGGCGGGGTTGCAACTGGCCGCTCCGATCTGCTCGGCCAAAATAGTGACCATCAGCGTCTTCTTCCCCATTCGAGCCGGCGCCAACGCCGCTTCGATCCCTGCATGACCACCGCCTACCACGATCACATCGTATTTCATGCCATCTCCAACATTCAACCTAAGACACTTTTTACCGATATTTTTATCGACAACCGTGCCCGTAATGGGGCCGATTATAGCTTTTTGAGTGTAAAAAAGATATGATATCCACAATCTAAAAGAGGGGAAAGAGTTTGCAGGGCAAAATCGTCGTCTATTCCGAGCAGACCGGATTGGGCAAAATCATCACGCCCGATCACAAAAAATACAACTTTTCCATCGACGAATGGAACGACTACGAAACGATGCCCCAAATCGGCCAAAAAGTCGTTTTCACGCCTGAAGGGATCAATGCCCTCGACATCCGTCTCGAAGGCTCTCCATCGTCAAGCGAGAAAACCCCCTCCGCGGTGCCCCACACGCCTACTCCGTCCATTGAAAAGGATTCCGAGACGCCTTCCATGCCCCGTCACGGCGAGGCGACGATCGAATCGAGCATGGATGTCGAGGCTTGCATTCAACTTCATTTCGACGATATACTCAAAAACATCGCCGATCATACCGACCTTGTCCGAGAAAATCGTCGCCTCGATTTCATCCGAATGCGCCGCTTTCTC
>CAZORY010000070.1:3035-8675 GCA_964582435.1 uncultured Campylobacterales bacterium | reverse complement strand
GGGATAGCGTCCAGCAAGTAGGCGCATCGCGCCTCGTGGATACCGAAAAGCGCATGGTGTCGGAAAATCAGCTGCGAAACGAACCGCCTCTTGCAGCGTCGTATCGTCTCGAGGAGCGAACAGCGTCATGTTGGGCACCGTACGCAGATAGGAGATATCGAACGCCCCCTGATGCGTCTCCCCATCTTCACCGACAATTCCCGCCCGGTCGATGGCAAAGGCGACAGGTAGATTCATCAGTGCGATGTCGTGGATCACCTGATCGTAGCCTCGTTGTAAAAAGGTGGAATAGATGGCGACGAAAGGCTTGAAACCCTCTTTGGCTAAAGGGCCCATCGAAGTGACGGCATGCTGTTCGGCGATACCCACATCCCAGAATCGATCGGGAAACCGTTCCATCAAAAGTTTCATGCCCGTTCCACTGGGCATGGCGGCCGTGACACCCACGATCTTTTCATCCTCTTGAGCCAATGCGCAAAGGGTTTCACTGAAGACCTGGGTCGCACTCTTCGTAGCACCTTTTTTAAGACTCTTACCACTCTCTTTGTCGAAAGGCCCCACCCCATGCCAATGCTCGTAATACCCTTCGGCGATCTTGTAACCTTTACCTTTGGTCGTCTGAGCGTGCACGATCACGGGTTTGCCCATAGAGCGGGCCATACGAAGGGTTTCGATCAACTGAGCGATGTCGTGACCGTCCACAGGCCCGATATACTCCAATCCCATCTCTTCGAAAATGATGCCCGGCGTGATCATCCGTATGCCCTCTTCCATCCGTTTGGCCATATAGCGCGCCGATTCGGGGAAATGGTCGAGCATTTGCTCCGTTTTCTCCTTGAATTTCTGATAGAAGGGGCTGGCCATGGCTTGAGAAAGGATGCGGCTGATCGCGCCAATCGGTTTGGCGATGCTCATTTCGTTGTCATTGAGAATGATGACGGCGGGATATTTACGGTCTCCGAGTTCGTTGAGCGCTTCATAGACCATCCCGGCACTCATCGCCCCATCTCCGATCATCACCACCGGAATTCTATCCCCCTCTTGCCCCCCAAGACGAATCGCTTTGGCAGCTCCGACGGCAAGGGAAACGGAAGTAGAACTGTGGCCGGCCACATAATAGTCGTAAGGCGATTCGGTCGGTTTGGTATAACCGCTAATCCCTCCAAATTGCCGCAATGTTTCGAAAGCGTCCCAACGATCGGTCAGCAGTTTGTGTGCGTACGCTTGGTGACTGACATCGAAGATGAACGGATCTTTCGAAGCGTCGAACACGTAATGCATCGCTACGATCAGATCGGTCGCGCCCAGCGTACTGCTCAAATGTCCGCCGTTACGACTGACGACATCGAGGATACGATCTCGGATCTTTTGCGCCAACTCTTCGAGCTCGGCCACGTTCATCTGTTTGATCTCTTCCGGTTTCATCCACTCCCCTGTTTCGACGGCCCGAAAACCGCCTCTTTGATACGTTCGAAACGTGCCATGATTTCGCCGTCGATATTACCCACATCACTCAATATCACTACCCCCCCTTCGCTCACCGCTTCGTCGGAGACGATCTCCAGATTGGCCGATGGGGCTAGATGCTCTTTGAGGTAGTCGTAATCTTTCGGATTGACTTTGAGAGTGATGCTGGAAGCTTCCTTTACTTCCGTCAACAGAAGTTTCGCCAGACGATACGCCACCTCCTGCGAATCCCTCTCCACCTCCTTGACCACGACCTGACGCGCCAAATCCAATGCCGTTTCGATCAACTCCTCTTCGATGGTGTCGATCTTTTTCATCAACTGTTCTCGGCTCTCTTCCAATTTGACGACGGCTTGTGCGAATCGCTCTCTCAAAGCCGCTATCTGCGCTTCGCTCTCCTCTTGGCAGGCGATTTTTCCTGCTTCCACGCCTTCGTCGTAAGCTTGCTTTCTCTCCTCTTCGAGACGCGCATCGAACACCGATTGCTGCTTCTCCATCTGCATCTGCATTTTGATGAGCTTGTCGGAGAGTTCGTCCGCTTTTTTGAGCAACTGCTCCACGAAATCGTCTCGGGAGGATTCCAAAACCTCGTTCTCTTCTTTCTGCTCTTCCACCCCTTCGTCAATCTTCGTTTCATTTTGAGGGGCATCCATCGTCTCGAAACGATAGTTCTGTACTTCGCCACACTCCTGGCCTTGCGAAACGAGAGATGTCGCGCCGTTTTCCACTGCGAGCACTTTGAACTGATACTTCTGAATCACGTGACCACTGATTTTATCCGGCGAAATGACAGTTTCCATGCTATTCGATCATCTCCTCGGCTTCTCCGATGCTCACGACTCCCTCTTCGGCCAGTTTCTGAACCACTTCGACAATCTTCCGCTGGGCCGCTTCCACCTCTTTGACCTTCACGGCTCCCATGAATTGCATCTCCTCTTCGAAAGCATCGCGAGCCCGTTGGGACATATTGGACAAAAAGCGCTCCTTGAGCTCTTCGGGCGCACTTTTGAGCGCCAACATCAGATCTTTTTTGTCTACCGCTTTGAGGATTTCCCGAATCGCCGTATTGTCCAAATTGACGATGTCTTCGAAAGTGAACATCATCTCCTTGATGGCACTCGCCAACTGCTCGTCGAGCTGTTCGATCTGCACCAGCGTCGATTTGGCCGCCTTCTGCCCCAGACGGTTGAAAATATCCGCGACGGCACGGGGGCCACCCACTTCCACTTTGTAACTCGCCAAAGACTCCAACTTGCTTTCGAGTACGGTCGAGACACGCTTGATAATCTGAGGAGAGATATCTCCCAGATTGGCCATCCGCATCGCGATGACCGCCCGCAAATCGTCCTCGAAATAGCTCAAAACATTGGCGGCATCCGACGGATCCATATGTGCGAGTATCAACGCGATGGTCTGAGGATGTTCGTTGACGATGAAGTCGGCCAATTGTTGGGGTTTGATTTTGGAGAGAAAGCTGAAGCTTTGGGTACTCTGCATCGATTTGGAGAGACGTTCGATGATTTTCCGCGCCTCTTCCGGCCCTAACGCTTTGTAGAGAATCTCCTTAGCGTAGTCAAGACCGCCGGTACTGAGATATTGGTTGGATTGCATAATGGCGTAAAACTCTTCCAAAATCGCCATCGCCACCGGTTTGTCGATCGTCTTGGCCATCGCGATGAACTTGGAGATTTCGGTGATCGCTTCCACATCTAGATGGGAAAAGACATGGGTCGTCACATCTTCACCGAGCTGAATGAGTAAAATAGCGATCTTTTCCGCCATCGACAACTCTTCGAGCTGGGCCTGCTGCTGGGGTGTCAACTGAATGCTCAACGCTGCTCCTTCTTCACTTTGGACGCTACGTTCTCTTCGAGTTCGTTTTCGTCACGAATCAACGCATTGATCAGTGCGGCGAACTCGTCGGTCTTCTCTTCCGCCATCTCCTTGACCTTTTCGAGGAGAATTTCGTATTTGAGCTCCTCTTCGTTCATCTCTTCCGTCAAGCCCAGCTGATCCTCCACTTTTTTACGCATTTCCGTGAATTTTTCCGCCAACGACTCATGCTCTTCCTCGTCCAAATGGAGCACGGCCTCTCCCTCGGCCGTCTCTTCCACCGGTACCTCCATCATACGCTCGCTAAACGGCACGATCACCTTCTTGTAAAAGACGAAAAGAACGATGAAAAGTGCCAAATATTTGAGAATCGGCAGGATCGGTTCGATATAACTGTAAAAAGTCGCCACCGCGCTTCTATAGGGAGAAGGTACCATGCTTTTCGCATGGCTTTCGAACTTGAAGTTGGAGACGGTCACCTGATCGCCCCTTTTGGGATCGTATCCGATCGTCTGTTTGACAAGATCGCTGATACGCTGCAACTCTTCGGGGGTTCTAGGCACATATTTTAACGTACCGTCTTTCTCGTCGGGCAGGTATTTGCCGTCCACGACGACAGCGGCCGTGATACGACGAACCGTCGCGAACGGGCCTTCGACATTGGAGACGGTTTTGGAAATTTCATAATTGGTCGTCGTCGTCGATTTTTGAAACTTTTCTCCGGAATTTTTCGACTCGACTCCCTGCACGGGACCGATATTGCTGACGGCACCCGGTACGCCCCCGGGTGCCTGGGGAGCGGGACCGGTACGTTTTTCTTCCATACTTTGTTCACTACGGACCACGTTTTCAGGATCGTACCGCTCTTCTACGCTTTTTCTTCGAGAAAAGTCGAAATCGGCCGTGACCTTGGCCACCACCCGATCCCTTCCGCCGATGATCGGTGCCAAAATGTTGACCACTTTCTCTTCATATACCTTTTCGAATCGATTCTTGTAAGCCACCTGTTGTTTGACCAGTTCTCCCTCTTCTCCCTCTACGGACATATCGAGAGGCTCACCGAATTCGTTGACGATCTTGACGTTTTCGGGCGTCAAATTGGCGACGGCGGCGGCGACGAGATTTTTGATGCCGGCGATCTGTTTTCTCGAAAGTCTCATGCCATCGACCGTTTTCACGACGACGGAAGCGGTAGGGGGTGTCGATTTTTCCACGAAGACGCTCTCTTTGGGCAGGGCCAAGTGAACGACCGCTTTTTCGATAGGCTGTAGGCTCTGGATCGTGCGTGCAAGTTCCCCTTCCAACGCCCGTAGAAATTTCACCCGTTGATCGAAATCGGTCGCGCCGAACTCCTGTTTGTCGAAAAGCTCGAATCCGACATGGCTCTCCTTGGGCAATCCTTTGGATGCGATATTGATACGCACTTTGTAGACCTGATCTTTGGGCACTTCGATCATGCCATCTTGCGGAATCCGATAGGCAATGCCCTCTTTTTCGAGCTCTTGAATGATCAAACCCGCGTCTTTGGAAGAGAGATGGTCGAACAGTACGGCGTAGCTCCCGCTTCTAGCGGTAGATGTGTAAAGAACGAGAAAGACGATGAAACCGATGACGGCGAAGAGGGTCCCTGCGATGACCAGTTTTTGCGCCCGGTTGAGTTTTTCGTAGATTCGCGTCAGTTGGGCCGTCAACTCTTTGAAATTCATAGGTTCCCACTATCTAGAAGCAGTTTCATCTCTTCGAAGAAACGATCGTTCTCTTCGGCTCGGCCGATCGTGATGCGTATGGCGTTGAGGCCGTAGCCTGCAAGATCGCGCACGATGACACCCCGTCGCAGCAACGCATCCGTCAATCGGGTCGAGTTCACCGGCTCTTTCAGTCGATAGGTGATGAAATTGGTATAGCTGTCGATCGTTTCGATACCGTTTTCCTGAGCGAAGTCTTCGTAGCGTCGCATCTGATCGAAACAATCTTCCAAGCTCATGCGTACGAAACCCTCGTCTTTGAGGGCCTCTTCGGCGGCGATCAAAGAGAGGGTCGTCACGTTGAAGGGGGGACGAAGTTTGTAAAGCGCTTGGACGATTTCGGGGTCCGCGATGCCGTAACCCACGCGCATACCACCCAACCCGTAGGCTTTGGAAAAAGTGCCGAGGTAAAGGACATGAGGGAATTTTCCTATCAATTCGGCAGGATCCAGCGCTTTGTTCGCGCTCTTGAATGCGGCGTACTCCTGATACGCGCCATCGACGATCACAAGGGTCTCACGATCGATTTTTTCAATGAAATTCTCGATATCGACGCGATCGAGACAATCCCCGGTAGGATTGTTGGGGGCACAGA
>CAZORY010000070.1:0-2935 GCA_964582435.1 uncultured Campylobacterales bacterium | reverse complement strand
TTCTCGATATCGACGCGATCGAGACAATCCCCGGTAGGATTGTTGGGGGCACAGATGAAAACGATATCCGGAGCGTGCTTGCGATACAGATCGTACATCGCTTCCAAGTCGTGTGCGACACCGGGTGCGCTTATCACTTCGGCACCGCATTGGGCGGCATAGATACGATACATCGCGAAAGTGATTTCGCTCTGCAATATCTTCGACCCCTCTTGCAACTTGGCACGACATGCCAATTCGATCACCTGGTCGCTGCCCGCGCCGATAACGATCGCCCCCTTCTCGACACCGAAACGCGCGCTCAACGCACTTTTGAGTGAAAGCATGGCATCGTCGGGATAGCGGTACATCGACCCCACGTTGCGTGCCACCGCCTCGGCGGCGCGAGGACTGCATCCGTGGGGATTCTCGTTGGAAGCGAGCTTGACGATCCGATCGGGCGAAATCCCGAACTCTCGGACCACCAGTTCGATCGGTTTGCCCGGCTCATAAGTTTTCAAGTGTGCGAGAAGAGGATTGAATTTCATCGTCGTTTCCTAACCATTTTGGACATAACTGCCTAAGTATTTGATCGCATCTTCATGTTTTTTTAGAAGCTTTTGGATGTGGGGTTCTTCTTTATGGCCTTCGAAATCGATATAGAACCAGTAGTCGAATCCCACCTGTTCCGCAGCCGGTCGACTCTCGATCTTTTTAAGGTTGACGCTGGCCTCGTGGAAACTTCGTAGAAATTCGTAAAGACTGCCGGGACGATCGGAAAGTTTGGCCAGGATGGAGGTTTTGTCGTGACCGCTGGGCGCGTTTTCGAAATCGCTCAATATGATAAATCGCGTCTGATTGCGATGATTGTCTTCGATATTTTCGAACATGATCGGCACTTGGTATAGTTTGGCGGCGATATGAGAGCATATGGCCGCGCTTTGCCTATCTTCGGAGGCGAGTCGAGCCGCCTTGGCCGTCGACTCGACGGGAATGTACTCGATCGTGTCCAGTTCGTGATCGAGAAGGAAGTTACGGCACTGATTGAAAGCGATATCTTTGGAGTAGATTCGCTTGATCTGCTGAATATGTTCGGCTTTCGTGACGAAAGAGTGGTGAATGGGCATATAAAGTTCCGCCACGATCTTGAGGTCGGTCTTGGCTAGCTCGTCGAGCGTCTCTCCGACGAAACCGTTGGTGTTGTTCTCGATCGGTACCACGGCGAATCGGGCTCTATCGGCATGGACTGCTTTGAAAACGGCCGGGATGGAGTGCAGCGGTATGTATTCGCTCATCGCACCGAAACGATTTTCGGCCGCCTGGTGGGTGAAACTTCCCTCCGGCCCCAAATAGGCGACCCGTTGGGGCTGTTCGAAATTTCTGGCCACCGCGAAAATCTCCAAAAAGATCGCTTCGATCGCCGCTTCGGTCAGGGGGCCACGATTTCGAGCCACCAATCGCTCGATAATCGCTTTCTCTCTTTCAGGACGGTAGATCGCACCGCCTGTTTTGTGTTTGAGCTCTCCCACTTTCTGAACCACTTCGATTCGTTCGTTCAAAAGTTCCAACAGCCGGTCGTCGATCGCGTCGATCTGTCGTCTCAAATCCTCGAGCGTCATACTCTCTCCCTCTTCTTCGCCAAATCAAGAGCTCCGATATCCGAAACCACTCGGTCCGCTCCATCGTGGACGATCGATCCAACCTCCTCGATCGATCCGATCTTACCGCTGAGAACCAATATCGTCTGCATACCCATCGCTTTGGCACCGCGCAAATCACCGATCAGATCGTCACTAATCATCGTCACGTCCGAGGCCTCGATATCCTTTTCTTGCCGACGAAGCCGCCGCAATGCCTCCTCGTAAAACCTTCGGCTCGGCTTGCCGACCACGTCGTATCCCCGTCCGGTCGCGAAAGAGACCATTTTCAAAATCGCACCGACGCCGGGGTATCGACGGCCGTTTTTCGCGTAAATGGAGGTTTCATGCATTCCGATAAGCTTCGCACCGGAAAGTACCCCTTCGATCATGGCGGCGTAGTCGTCGTTATCGTAGTCGTGGCGAATCGCCACGAGGATCGCTTCAGGCAAAGGGTGGCCCGTCTCGTATCCCCTCCTTTCGAGTACTTCGACGAAAGGATCGGATCCGAAAGCGGCCACGCGAGTGGGTGGTAGCAATCGACCAAGAACCATCAACGGATCGAGATACTGCTCGTCATCGAAGAGAAAACCCAGATCCCGTAGATACGCCATGAAACGATCGCTCTCTTGTTTCGTATTGTTGGTGACCAATACGAAAGGAATCCCTCTCTCGTAAAGAGAGCGAATCGTTTCGAGGCTCCCGGCAATCGGTTTTTTATCCTTATCATCGATCAATGTCCCTTGAACATCGATCAAATAGCCTTTTTTTACAGGCACATCTTCTCCAGTCGAACGAGATCTTCGAAGGTTTCTCGCTGCCGTATACAGCGTTCATCTCCTTGGACGACAGCCACCTCGGCAGGTCGAGGACGGGTATTATAGTTGCTCGCCATCGTGAAACCGTAGGCCCCGGCACTATGTACGACAATGAGATCGCCATGCTCCGTGGGGGGAAGCAGGCGATTTTTTGCCAAGAAATCACCACTTTCACAGACCGGCCCCACCACGTCCGCTTCGCTCTCTTCGCCCGACTTACCGAATACTTCCACTTTATGATAGGCACCATAGAGGCTGGGGCGTAGGAGGTCGTTCATTCCGCCGTCGACGATGATGAATCGCTTCCCTTCGTTGAGCTTTTCGTAAAGCACTCGGGTCAAAAACCAACCGGCATTGCCCACGATATAGCGGCCCGGCTCGCAAACGATCGTCAGATCCAAACCCTGAAGGGTGCCCAAAATGGCTTGGGCGTAGTCGTAAGGCTCGATCGTCGTCTCCTCGTCGTATACGATACCCAAGCCGCCCCCGACATCGAAAAAC
>CAZORY010000069.1:0-8690 GCA_964582435.1 uncultured Campylobacterales bacterium | reverse complement strand
CTCGATACGCTACAAAGCGTACCGAAAAAACGTTACGACGTCTGCATCGTCGGTGGCGGTGTGGCGGGTATCACGACAGCCCTCTATCGTCGTGAAAACTTCGACACACTTTTGCTAAAAGGAGATGAGCTGGAGCATGCACTAAAATCCCGAAATCGCGATAAATGGAAAAATTCCCGCCATTCTTATCTCGATATCGGCAGAGTGAAACTTAAAAATTGGCTGATGGAAGATGACGGGGATTTTCCGGAGTTGCCCGGTACAATGGGCGGTCCGCACCATATGGGTACCACTCGCATGTCACCATCACCCCGAACAGGCGTCGTGGATGGTGATCTCAAGGTTTTCGGTATCGACAATCTTTACATCGCCGGCTCGAGCGTCTTTCCCACCTCCGGTCACGCCAACCCCACCTTCACGATCGTCCAGCTTTCGTTAAGACTTGCCGATCATCTCAACGAAAAGCTTCGCAAACTAGGATGAAACGATATCTTCTACCCATCTGCCTGCTGGTTTCGTTGCTTGTTTTCCTGAATCTCGGCCGCTTCCTGGATGTGACGAGACCGCCTGTCGCCGCCGATATCATCGTCGACCTCGGTGGGGAGTGGTACGGACATCGCATCAAAAAAACCCTCGAACTTTACAAAGCAGGGTACGCCAAATCGGACTACATCGTGTTGACTGGTTCTAGGCAACTGCAACTTCAAGAAGAAGGACACTGTTTTTCGGACAAAATCCACTACCTTCGGTATCACCATATAGATAGCGGCCATATCATTTACGCACCCGGCACCTACAACACAGCGGAGGAGATCGCTTATCTCAAATCACTCATGATAAGACATGGCTGGCATACGGCTCTCATAGTCACGGACCCGCCCCATTCACGGCGCATCCTTTTTCTTGCTCAATGGATCTACGACTGTCCGAACGCCTCGTTGCATTGTATCGTCGTCGGCGACGATGTGCGCTGGTGGCACCCCGACACCTACTTTTTGCACCGCCAAAGCCTTCTTTATGCCCTGTCCG
This sequence comes from uncultured Campylobacterales bacterium, assembly GCA_964582435.1. Taxonomy (GTDB): domain Bacteria; phylum Campylobacterota; class Campylobacteria; order Campylobacterales; family Hydrogenimonadaceae; genus Hydrogenimonas. The sequence goes on along the minus strand of CAZORY010000069.1, from coordinate 7,661 downwards.
AGCTTACCAAACTAAGCTTTTATCTCGTCAAATACGGCATCTTTTATAAGTTGGGGATACTGGACGAAGCTAGAGTCTATCTCTCTCCACTCTCTGGATATTTAAGAGAAAAAACGATCCATCTTTTTCAACGCTTAGGTCTGTGATCGTCGAGTCGATCAAAGATCATACGCACACGATAAAGACAAAAATGTCGACTACAATCGAGCTTTTGCACCACATGACGACACTTCCGTGAGTGGCAATATATCCTATCGTATAGATGCAGCACCCGCTCGACGAATACGGTATTCAGCGTCTTGGTACCGATAAACGAAGCGCGTGGGGAGGTGAGATACTCGTGATAGTCACGATACTTCCTTTTCACCCCACCGAAGGTAATGTCGTGGGTTTTGTAAAATAGAGGACTTCTGGACATCCACCCTGCAGGAAGGATATAAGTAGAGATCCACTCTTTTTCACGAAAAAGTGCGTTTTGCGAAAAAGCCGCCATCAATTTTCCTCTGATGTTCGTGGGAAAGCCCAAGGAAGGTTCGACCATTTTCTCGGGATGGCGGGCAAGTAAGGCGAGCATCTCATCCCGCAACGCCACCCTTTCATCCGAGTGACGATGAAACCCGAAATGAAAATGAAACAAGATGGCGATTACGAAAAAGAAGGAGAGCAACCGTGCCATTTCGATGTGTCGGGATCTGTAAAAATCTAGAAAAAGCAGCGTAAACCACAGGAGCAACAGAGGAATGATGACCCGATCCACGTTTCGGACGATAAACAGGAGATAAAGACCACCAAAATAGATGAGATAAAGCAGAAGAAGTCGACGTTTCTTACAATAAAAATACATGATTATAGAGAACAATATAAAAATAAGTACTTCTATTCTTCCTTTGAGCAGACCAAGGGCACTCCTAATCGTCATCGTCGATAGATCGTGAGCGATGACATCGGAAAGCCCGCCTGACGCTTCGATCATCTTGTCTGCGGGCACCAACGCCTCGTCTTGAATGAACCAAGAGCGAGCGATTCGCATCTCATCTTGACCAAGGGCACCGTTTTTCGGTGGGGCATCGAAATCCTTGAAATAAGCCCTCGCATCGTTGAATCCTAGCCACCGTTCGTACGTGCTATCTTCGTGAGGAGCAAAAATGACGAAAATAATGGCGACGATGAAAGGGAGCGAAAGCGAAAGCTCTCGCCACGTCGGTCGTTTTTTGTCGATCAACAAAAATGCGACGACGAAGAAAGGAACGGAAGTGACGACGATGTCGTCACGCAACAAAACCGCCAACGTCATCAAGGTGAAAAAAGCCGCAAGACTCACCGACAACAAGGGCATCGCTACGACGACGAGGGTCAACGTCAAAATGGTGATGGACATGCGCATCAAAAGATACAGGGCCATCAAAGCCCCCAAAATCGTCAATACAATCCGCAGGAACTTATCGCCGATCGCCGCCACATAAGCCGCATAGAGGGCAGCGATGATCGTATAGACCCCTATGAAAAGCCAACTGATCCATGGTACGTCGGGAAAACGTCCGTACAGATCGGCCATCACCCGTCCCATCGGCATACTCATGATATGGGTTCTGGCATCGCCATTGAGAAAATAGAGTCTCAAATAGGGATCGTCCGGTTCGTCGAGAAAGATATGACCCGTCATGGCCAATACGATGGCAAGCCCCATCAACGCAATGAAAAAGAGCCAGAACCATCGTCTGTCGATTTGATGCCACACCATCTATCCTTCCTTAACGTCGGGTAATCTTGTAACCTTCGATATAGAGCTCGTCGATATTGCAATCGATGAAATCTTGCAAAGCATCTTCAGCGGTATGTACGATGGTCCGGCCATGAAGATTGAAAGAGGTGTTGATGACGACTCCATAACCTGTAAGCTCCTTGACATGCTTTAGAAGTTTGTAATAACTCGGATTATCCTTCTTCTCTACAAACTGCGGTCGCGCCGTTCCATCGACTTGGATCGCGGAGGGAATTTTGTCATGAAACTCTTTTTTGACACGAAACCCGATGGCCATATGCTTGTGAGAAAAACTCTCTTCGAAGACCTCTCTTATATAGCTCTCTACGATCTCTCTGTCACTCTCGTTTTTGTGCATCTTTACGAAACCTCTTCTAAAGTCAAGCTTTATTTTATCGAGATCATCCAACGTTTTCACAGGACTTTTCAAAAAGCTTTTCAGTATGGCCAGATATTTTTCACTCTTCGTCGAAAAGAGATCTTTAATATGCTTCAGTTTTATCAGGTCACAATCGGCTTTTTTCTGAGATATGCGCAGCTACTCTCTCAGGCTCCAGATCCGACCTTACCTTTTCGTCGAACTTACCATACCCCTGGCACACATACTCCACACCTTCAAAATCGTACCGTTGTAAAATAGGAGCCACATCCTTGTTGTCGTGCTTGATGCGTGTCACACGCTCGGTACTGATCGCGAAAATTTCACGCTCTCGCGTATCCAACAAACATAGCGCACTGTCGTGTCCCATGAAGTTCGTACCGACGAAACACATGGTCAGACCTTCTTATTTCGATTCTCTTCGAAGGTAAGCATATACTTCTTCATCTCGGGCCCTTCGTTGAAGATCAGGTCCAAAATCGTCACATGATGTTCGAATGGTGGATAGAGCTGGGAGTATTCCGGATACCCTTCGTAATCCATCCACTCCAACTCTATACCCTCTTTCGCCATCGTCTCTTCCGTCAGATAGTTTTTCGCCGAAGGCCCGCTGACGAACGTGCTACACCCGACCTTCTTGAGTAGAGGAATGTAACGTTCGGCTTTTTTCCCCGTCAGATCGAAGTCTCTCGAATCGCCGAACTTCGTCGTGATCCCCAAAATCTCCCTGGCGATGCGCTTGATGATCGTCTGGTTCATTTCGGAGAGGTTGGTCCATCGGGCACTCAAATAAATCTCTTCGAAAAACTCTCGATATTGCTTGAAATAAGGGGCACTCTTGTAATAGAAGTAGAGTTTGTCCCAATGGCTTCTTTGCCAGCGACTGTCACGAATCTCCACTTCACAGATCAGCCGGCTACGATGGGATCCTACCGGGACCGTGAGCCATTCGGTCCCCTTCGGAGTTTTGATCAGGTTTCGATTGCGCCAATCCTGCTTGGTGTACTGCACATCGTCGTAGAAGTAGAATTCATCCACACTGTTGATATAATCGAAATACCCCTTCCACGGAATGTAATTCGACTGGGTCATCCCCACCCTTTTGGCCATCGAATCCCCTCTTCTTCACTTGAAGAAATTTTATTTTTATGTTAGTTTAATAGATATTAACACTTTAAGCTTAAAAAGCAGGTGAAATATGCTTTTCAACAGTTATATTTATATTTTTTTGTTTCTTCCTGTCGTTTTTTTGGGCTATTTCTTCCTCAATGGCGCATTGAACCGATTTTCCGGCACCCTCTACCTCGTCGCGGCTTCCATCTTTTTCTACGCCTATTGGAAAACCGACTATGTTTTGCTTCTTTTCGCTTCGATAGCAGTCAACTACCTGATCGCATTGACACTTTCGAAAGTGGACCTTGCAGAAAAAAAACGAAGATGGCTACTGACGATAGGAGTAGTTTTCGATCTCGCACTCTTAGGCTATTACAAATATACCGATTTCATGATAGAAAACGTCGACGCCTGGTTCGGATGGCATCTTCCCGCCGTAGGAGTCGTTCTGCCGTTGGCCATCTCTTTTTTCACTTTCCAGCAAATCGCCTATCTCGTCGATGCTTACCGAAGGGATGAAAAGGAGCATAGCCTACTCGATTATCTACTGTTCGTGACCTTCTTTCCACAGCTCATCGCCGGGCCAATCGTCCACCACAAAGAGATGATGCCTCAATTCAAGGATCCGAATCGACGAAGAATCGATTATGACAACATCACGCGAGGCCTCTTTCTCTTTTCGATCGGCCTCTTCAAAAAAGTGATGATCGCCGACTCTTTCGCGTCATGGGTTCATCAAGGTTTCGATGTGGCCGATCGATTGACGACGATCGAAGCGTGGTTCGTCTCCCTCTCCTATACGGCGCAGCTTTATTTCGATTTCAGCGGCTATACCGAATATGGCTCTGGGCGCCGCATTGCTTTTCAACATCAAATTGCCTGTCAATTTCGACAGTCCCTACAAAGCCACCGATATCAGAGAGTTCTGGCAACGATGGCATATCACACTCACTCGTTTTCTCAGAGACTACCTCTACATTCCTCTAGGAGGCAACCGCCACGGGATATGGCGGACCTATTTCAATATTTTTGTCGTCTTCCTTCTTGGAGGCATCTGGCACGGGGCGGGATGGACCTTCGTCGTCTGGGGTATGTTGCATGGAGTGGCGATGGTCGTTCACCGTATTTGGCAACGTATCGGTTTCGTCATGCCGCGTTGGGCGGGATGGATGACGACGTTTCTTTTCATCGATATCAGTTGGGTCTTTTTCAGAGCGAAAGAGATGGACGATGCGTGGAAAGTATTGAAAGGAATGTTTTTAGGACCCCTCGTTCTGCCAGGATCCCTACTCAATCCGCTTCATTTTTTGCAAACGGTGGGCGTCGAATTCGGCACTTATTTCCAATCCATCCATGCAGGCTTTCGAGACATTCTCTGGCTCGGTCTTTGTCTAGCCATCGCGTTCTGGGCGAAAAACAGTATCCAACTGACTTTCGAATCCGCCCTCGATCGAGGCAAAATGGCATTCGCCGCCTCTCTTTTCGTCGTCTCCGTCGTTTCGATGCAAAAGATCAACGAATTCATCTATTTCAATTTCTAGGAACGAGATGCAGCGGTATAGCCCTTTGAAAGTATGGTTTCTCATCGTATTCACTGCCTTAGGGTCGATTGTCGCCTTCAATCTATTCATCAATCCCTTATGGTGTTTTTCCCATAGTCACCCTCTCAACAACCATCAGCCCGGATTCAACGAGCGGCAGCAAAAGACGAACCGGGCCTATTTTCAGGGACTGGAAAACTACGACACGCTTCTTTTGGGAAGCAGCCGTACGGCCTACATCGACCAGTACGACTTCGAGGGCATGAGAGTCTTCAACTACGCTGCCGACAATATGGGCCCCAGTGAATATGAAGGGTGGATCGATGTGGCGACGACCATCAAAGGGGCTCCTTTCAAGACCATCATCATCGGCCTCGATTTTTTTGGAAGTTCGAAAAACTACGATACCTTCCTCGACGACTACTATCACCACAAAAGACCGAACGACTACCTGTCCAAAACCTCAGAACCCCTCTATCGATACAAAAGGCTTTTGAGTCTCGCACTTTTGAAACAATCTTGGACCTGCGTCTGGCACACTATCCATCCGACCGTCAGTGACTACGACCGGCGCAATGTCAGACACTGCAACGTCGTCGTCGATCCGAAAACGAAAAGTGCGCGGATACGACGCAATCTTGACGAATATACCTACTACCTCGTCAAACAGTATCGCTACCGAGAGACCTGGCAAGCTTCGTTGCGCCATCTTTTGAACAAATATCCCAAGACGACTTTCATCTTTTTCACGACCCCGGTTTCCAAAATCTTTTTCGAACGATTCATCCTCGAAGCGAACCATCGAAAGGATTACGAACGATGGCTGCGCGACACGATCGACGTAGTGGGAAAAATCTACCACTTCATGGATATCAACAGCGTCACCGCCGATATGGACAACTTCTTCGACGCCCATCACGTCTACGCGCCTATCGATAGGATGATCGCCAAAAAAATATCGGGCTCGGACGACCTTTCGATCCCCGCCGATTTCGGAAAAATATTGACACGTCGAAACATCGATCGGTATTTCGAAAAGAGAATTTTCATGAAAAGTGATTGATTTATAGATAATTTTGGGAATTTTCGGTTACTATTTTGTGAGAAAAAATCGAATCGAATACGAAACGTAAGCCCAAAAGAGTCGTCATGCGAAAAGAATTGGTAATAGGCCATCGAAAAATCGGTGAGCGATACGCGCCTCTCGTGATTCCTGAAATGGGTATCAACCACGAAGGATCTTTGAAAACGGCGATGGAGATCGTCGACGCCGCGGCCGCGGCCGGAGCCGAAATCATCAAGCACCAAACCCACGTGGTCGAAGATGAAATGTCCCACGCCGCCAAAAAAGTGATCCCCGGCAACGCCGACGTATCCATCTACGAAATCATGGAGCGATGCGCCCTGAACGAAGAGGACGAACGAACTCTCAAAGAGTACGTCGAATCGAAAGGCATGATCTATCTAAGCACCCCGTTTTCACGGGCGGCGGCCGATAGGCTGGAAAAGATGGACGTTATCGCCTACAAAATAGGCTCTGGAGAATGCAACAACTATCCGTTGATCGAGCATATCGCCAAATTCGGTAAACCGATGATCGTCAGTACGGGGATGAACACGATCGAAAGCGTGCGTAAAACGGTGGAGATTCTAGAAACCTACGACGTGCCGTACGCCCTTCTTCATACGACCAATCTCTACCCTACGCCATCGCATCTGGTCCGACTCGGTGCCATGCAGGAACTTCAAAAAGAGTTTCCCAAGGCCGTGGTCGGTCTCTCCGACCATACCACTTCCAACCTCGCCTGCTTCGCCGCCACGGCACTGGGCGCCTCGATCCTCGAAAGGCATTTCACCGATCGGATGGACCGGCCGGGACCGGATATCATCAATTCCATGGATCCGATCGCGCTCAAAGAGCTTTTGATCGGAAGCGCGGAAATCCATAAAATGCTCGGAGGCAAAAAAGAGCCGGCCAAAGAGGAGCAGGTAACCATCGATTTCGCTTTCGCGACGGTGGTGACCATCAAGCCTATCGCACGCGGTGAAATCTTCACCGAAGAAAATCTCTGGGTGAAACGCCCAGGAACCGGTGAAATTCACGCCGAGCACTACCAATCGCTCCTTGGCAAAAAAGCCACGCGGGACATTCCATCGGACAAACAGTTAAAATGGGACGATGTTGAATAAAAAAAAGATCCTTTTTCTCACCGGCACCCGGGCCGATTTCGGAAAACTGAAATCGCTCATTCAGATCACCCGGCAATCCGATCGCTTCGAGGTCCACATTTTTGCCACCGGTATGCATATGCATGCCAAATACGGCAAAACGGTCAACGAAATATTCAAAAGTGGATTCGACAACGTTTTCATGTTCATCAACCACGACGAGATCGAACATATGGACCGTACACTAGCCAAAACCGTCGACGGGCTATCTCACTATGTCGCCGAAAACCGGCCCGACCTCATCGTCGTTCACGGCGACAGGGTCGAAGCTCTCGCCGGAGCGATCGTAGGCAGTCTCAACAACATCATGGTCGCTCATATCGAAGGGGGAGAAATATCGGGAACCATCGACGAACTGATACGCCATTCGGTCAGTAAATTGTCCCATACCCATTTCGTCGCGAACGACGAAGCGAAAAAACGCCTCATCCAGATGGGCGAGCGCCCCGAAAACATCTTCGTGATCGGTTCTCCGGATCTGGACCTGATGTTTTCGCCCAATCTCCCCTCTTTGGCCGACGTGAAAAACTACTATGGAATCGATTTCGACGAATACGCCATCGCCATGTTCCACCCCGTCACGACGGAGGTGGACGCGATGGAAGAACATGCGAACCATTTCGTCGAAGCGTTGATG
>CAZORY010000068.1:0-8735 GCA_964582435.1 uncultured Campylobacterales bacterium | reverse complement strand
CGACCTGCCGCGCTTTACCCTTATCGGCGCCACGACTAGAGCCGGCATGATCTCCAATCCCCTCAGAGAACGTTTCGGCATGCACTTTAGAATGCAGTTTTACGAAAGCAAAGAGCTCGCCGAAATCGTTCAGTTGGCCGCCCGAAAACTGGGGCGTACTTGTGAAGCCGACGCAGCGTTGGAGATCGCCAGACGCAGCAGGGGCACGCCCCGCATCGCCCTACGGCTACTCAAACGGGTGCGCGATTTTGCGGAAGTGGCCGACGAAGAGCGGATAAAACTCGCACGGACCCGGTACGCATTGGACGAATTAGGCGTCAACGAGCAGGGATTCGACGAACTGGACCTCAAACTTCTAAGGCTGTTGGTCGAAGCGAAAGGCAAACCCATCGGCCTCTCGACGATCGGTGCGGCGCTCAGCGAGGACGAAGGGACGATCGAAGACGTGATCGAACCTTATCTGCTGGCCAACGGCTATATCGAACGCACCGCCAGGGGCCGGGTGGCCACACCCAAAACCTACGAACATTTCCGCCTCTCGCCCAACACCCAAGGAACGCTACTGTGAAACCTCAACACTTCATCATCGGGCTTCTCCTCATTTCAGGCTGGTTCGTCTATGAAGTCTATCGACCTTTTTGGCAAGACATTTCCATCGCCATATTGCTTGCATTCGCGACACTCAGTATCGCGCATCAAGTCGAAAAAAGGCTTGCGAAACAGTGGCAAGTAAGCGCGGCCATGACCCTTTTGCTGGGACTGATGTTCTTCGCGCCCCTCGTCTATATGATCAACGCCGTCGCCATACTGGTCACGCACATCGATCCTCTCGATGTCCAAGAGACCGTCGAGCAGATCGCTTCCTACCTTCAAACCATCTCCCTCCCGGACGATTTGATGCAAAGACTCAATATCGATCCGTCCGCCATGCACGACTATCTCTCCGGCATATTCAGCGAAGAGAACATCCACAAATATTTCAAAAACGCTCTGACGTTTCTTGGCTCGATGGCTACCCATAGTGCCGTCTTTTTCAAGGATATGATGCTCATCCTCATCTTCTATTTCTTCACCTATCTCTATGGCGAACAGGTGGGGCGTTTCATCAAAAAAGTTCTACCGTTGGAGATGGAGCAGACCCATCTGCTTTTCAGCGAGCTGAGCAATTCGATGGGGGTGGTCTTCTTTTCGATTCTAGCCACGGCGATTCTAGAAGGTACGCTCTTTGCGGCCATCGCCTTCTATTTCGGTCTCGATGCGATTTTGCTGGGCATCCTCTACGGTTTCGCCTCGTTGGTACCTGTCGTGGGCGGAGCCTTGATGTGGGTGCCCACCGCGATCTACCTTTGGTTCACCAAAGGGCATATGGACGCTCTCGTCCTGGCCGTCTACTCGATCGTCGTCATCTCCGTCGTCGCCGATACCTTCATCAAACCGGTCATCATCCGAGAAATCGACCATAAACTCCTCAAAGAGACCCAAGCGGTCAACGAAATCCTGGTCTTTTTCTCGATCATCGCCGGGCTGTCGACCTTCGGCTTCTGGGGAATGATCATCGGCCCCGCGATCACGACGATTTTCCTGGCGATTCTCAATCTCTACGCCGATATTCAAAACACATTCAAGGAGACCACGTGAAAATTACGTTCAAAAGTCTATGGTGTATCCTGGCGTTCTGCCTGCCGGTACTCTCTGCCCAAGCTCAGGTGCCGGCCCCGAACAAACCTGCCAAACCCCTCGTTTTCGAACTCAAAGCTCCCGGCCAACCGACACTCCACGTCATCCATACGAACAATGGGATCAAGGTCAAGGAGTATCCGGGCAAGGTGATTTTGCTCAATTTCTGGGGCAAACATTGCCGATGGTGTATGAAAGAGATTCCCCATCTCGTAACGCTGCAAAAAACTTACAAAGGCAAACTGCAGATTATCGCCATTCAAGCCCAAGGCCGCATGACGCCAGGCGAAAAATCGAGACTTTTCCAACGCTTCGGTTTCAATTATCCCATCTACGACTACGAGGAAAATCCCGATTTCGTCCGCTACATCTCCTATCGCACCGACTGGCAAGGGGGACTTCCCTTTTCCATCATATTCGACGCCGCAGGAAACTATGTCTACAAATTCACGGGCTACGCGCCGATGGAAGACCTCAAACGCGTCATCGATTTCGCGATCGAACATCCTGGCGGAAAGTGACGGGTCGGCCACGGCGGGCCAGCCATCGATAAGCTACGAAACCTGCGACGATCATCGCGAAAGAGAGAATCTGCCCCATCGTCATCCAGCCACAACAGACGAAACCCAACTGAATGTCGGGGGCTCGCCAAAACTCCGCGACGAAGCGGGCCACACCATAGAAAATGGCGTATAAAGCGATCAACTCCCCTTCGAAACGTTGATACTTGCGATATACGAACAGAATCGCTCCGACGACGATTCCTTCTAAAAAGGCTTCGTACAACTGCGAAGGGTGCCTGAGTGTCTGCCCCACGTAGATGCCCCAGGGCACATCGGTCGCTCGTCCCACCAACTCTTGATTGAGAAAGTTTCCGATACGCCCGAAAACATAACCCACCGGCACACTGAGTGCCACGAGATCCATCCACATCCAAAAAGATGTCTTCGTCCTTTTGACGAAAATCCAAGTGCCGATCAAAAATCCGATCACGGCGCCATGATAACTCATCCCGCTGATACCGGTGAAAGTCCCCCCGTGAAAAGGATTGAAAATCTCCCAAGGATGGGTCAGATAGTAGATCGTATGGGGATCGTAGAAGAGTATGTAGCCAATCCTTGCACCTAAAATCACCCCGATTTCGACATAGATGAAAAAACTTTCCAAAAGCTTTTCGTCGATCGGAAAGTGGTCGTGCCGAACATACCATTTGGCGGCGTAGAGTGCCGTGACGAGCGCCAGGACGTACATGATGCCATACCAATGGACATGAAAAGGGCCTATCGTGAACGCGATAGGATCGAAATGGTCGTAGACGTGGCGCCAAAAATCCATCGACAGCCCTTAGCCTACCGTTCGGGCACGAAGATCGCTCGATGCTCGTCGTCGAATATCCGCAACTCCCCCCGATCGGTCAACTGCCACCATCGGGTCCCCTTCAAAACGGCAAAAAGCTTTCTCTCCACTACGCCCCGTTGCCCTTGACAGAATCTGCGCGTCGCCCCGATGGGTCCGAATCCCATCGTCGTGGGGGTGATCATCACACGACCGAAGTATCGGTTGCAACCACTAAAACCGGTGAACTTACCACTCTTTTCGAACCGAATCGTCGCCGGACGTTTCAATTCCGCCGGCATCCCATCGATCGTCTCGAGGCGCCAAGTCGTCGCATAAAGATCGACTTGGCAACCCTCTTCACCACTATCTGGCTGGATAGACGATGCGCAGCCTCCCAAAAGTGCAAGGAGCCCGATACCCCAAAACACTTTGATCATCGATCCTACTCTTTTCATCGTTCCTACTCCTCCAGTGCATCGGCGATCAATTCGATCGGATTTTTAAAGACGGCTTTGCTCTCGTTTTGATACAGGGCGTTGCTCAGTTGCATGCGACACGCACTGCACTCGGCGGCCACCACATCGGCACCCGTAGCGTCGATCATCGCCGCTTTGGGTTTGCCCGCCGCTTCGGCCAAATGAAACTTCTCCGTCTGGATCGTCACGCCCCCGAAACCGCAGCAACGGTTGGGATCGCTCATTTCGGTGAAACGGTAGGTTGTGCCGATCAAGCGCCTGGGCTCTTGCCAAATCCCCTGCACTTTGCGCGCATGACAAGGGTCGTGATAGGTCACCAGGAGCTCCTTTTGTACCCCTTTTTCCTCCAGCAGTTGCGGGAGGTCCGTATGGTTGGCGAGCCATTCGGTGGCCATAAAGATCTTTTCGTTGAGCCGTCTGGCCCGTTCGGCCCACTCTGGCATCCCGCGGTTTTTGAAAAAGATCTCCCAATCGTGCTTGATCATCGCCGAACAGGTCGCTTCGGGGACGATGATCGCATCCACATCGTCGATGAAACCTTCGAAATAGGCGATATTCTTTTTCGTCAAAACCTCCACCGTCTTGAAATCGCCGGTGAAATAGGCGGGTGCGGCGCAACACTGCTGCTCTTTGGCGAAAAATACGTCGATCTCCAAGGCTTCGAGAATTTTCACGAGACCGTGGCCGATGCCGGTATAGTTGTAGTTGGCCAGACAACCGATGAAGATGGCCACCCGCCCTTTGCCACCGTGATCGATGGTTTCGGGATAACTATTGAGAACGCTGACGGAGGCCATACTCGGCAAGAGCCGATCTTTTTTGACGATCGGGAGGTTGAAACGGGGCACCAATCCACCGTACCTATCGTTCTTCTGCACCGCACACGTTTTGAAGACATATCCCAATTTACTGGCGATATCCATGATTTTTCGGTGGCGTAGGAGGAAGAAAAAGAGTCGCTTGAACCAAGCGATGCCATATTTGTCGGCGATCTCTCGGCGCACCTCTTCGATCACCATATCGGTCGGTAGGTCGTTGGGACAGGCTTCGACGCAATTGGTACACAGAAAACAGCTTTCGAAGATATCTTTGGCGGTTTTGTCCACTTCGAGCTCGCCCCGCTCATGCGCTCCCAGCAAATCGATGAAGCCCCGGGGGCTCGTCGTCTCGTCCGGATGGACTTGGTGGATCGTACAAACAGGGATACACTTGCCGCATTTTATGCAGGCATCACTGACGGACGTATAGTTGAACATACGAGACTACCGCACCGAAAAATTTCTCGCCGACCGGCGGCGCGCCATACGAAAACGTTTCATACCCACTCCTTGCTTCCCAATGTTTCAGACCGTTTTACTGAAGGTCTTTTTGCTCTCGGCATGCTTATGCATATAGGCGTCGAAAGCCATCGCGATATTGCGAATCAACAATGTACCGGTCTGGGAAACGGCGATACCTTCGCTATTTATTGTCACGAGCCCCTCTGTCTCCATCGCCTCCAACTTTGGCAAATCCTCCTTGAAATAGTCGAAAAAGTCGATGCCGAACTCCCGCTCGATACGCGGGATATCCAGTTTGAAATTGCTCATCAGCTCCATGATGACCGCTTTGCGGATCCTATCGTCACGATCGAGAGCCACCCCCCGCCAGAAAGGGAGCTTGCCCGCATCGATCGCCTCTTCGTAGGGCGTCATCTCTTTGAAATTTTGCGCATAATAATCCTCGCCTTCACCGATACTGGTCAACCCGATACCGACCAGATCGACACCTCCTTTGGTCGTGTAGCCCTGGAAATTACGGTGGAGTTCACCCTTTTCGATCGCTTTGAAGAGTTCGTCGTCGGGTTTGGCGAAATGGTCCATCCCGATCATTCGGTAGCCGTGTTGGGTGAAGTAGTCGATCGTATGCTGCAAAATCGCCAATTTCACCTCGGGACTCGGAATCGTCGTCTCGTCCAGTTTTCGCATCGTCTTTTTGAGCCACGGCACATGAGCGTAGTTGAAAACCGCCAAGCGGTCAGGATCGAGGGTATGGGCGAGTTCGAGCGTCTTTCGAAAGCTTTCCAGTGTCTGATAGGGAAGACCATAAATCAGATCGATGTTGATACTGCCGATGCCGTATCGTCTGGCCAAATCGACGGCGGCTTTCGTCAAGTCGTAGGGCTGGATACGATGTACCGCCTGCTGCACGACCGGCTCGAAATCCTGTACGCCGAAGCTAATGCGGTTGAAGCCATGTTTTTTGAGGACCTTCATCTGGGCTTCGTTGAAAAATCTCGGATCGATTTCGCAGCTGATCTCGGCATCTTCGGCGAAGTTGACGAAAGCGGCTTTGATGAAGGTCATGATCTCGTCGAGATGTTCGGCCTCGTAGAAGGTGGGCGTCCCGCCGCCGAAATGAAACTGCACGACCTTGGCCTTCGTATCCATCGTTTCTTTGAGCAGTGCCACCTCTTTGCGCAGATAGTCCATATAGCGCAGTTTTTTCTCCTCTTTGGAGGTAAAAACGACATTGCATCCGCAAAAGTAGCACGCACTTCGACAGAAGGGAAGATGGACGTACAACGAGATGGGTTTTTCGACATCCCTGCTTTCGAGCCGCTTGGTATATGCGTCGTAGGTAAAGTTTTCGGAAAACTCGACAGCCGTCGGATAGCTGGTGTAGCGTGGGCCCGGCTTGGAGTATTTGACGAACTGTTTGAAATCGATCATGAAAAAATCTCCCACCTTACAAAGTGGGATATTCTCTCACAAATAGGATAAATAAGGGATAAACCACATTCAGTAGTTCGATCTACTCCAAACCCGCTTCTTTCATATCCTGCTCGTCGATCTCCAGGTCCTTGAGGGAATAGAAGAGATTGGGATGGCGTCGTTTGATCGATCGGATCAGATTGTCCAGATCGATGTTGGCCGGTTGGCCCCCCTCTTTGAGACGCTGCTGCAGTTCGTGCATCGCGACGGTCCAAACGTCGTGAAAATCGATGGGCAGTTCCTTGGCGATCGCCCTCTCGAGACGAGCCTTGAAAACCTCCTCGCCCATATGCTGCAACGACGTCATGATCGCCGTCATCGCTTCGGCCGTCGAGAGAATCAGTAGCCGCCCCTCTTCGTCGATGACGAACCATGGCTGGTCATCGCTCCAACGACCCCTTTTGAGTTCGAGAATTTTCTGTTTGCCGTCTTCACCGGGCTTGATCTCCAGGACAGGACGCTCCGTCGGTTTGGGCATTCCTAGTTTTGCGGCGATCGTGTCGATCTCCTTGAACTGCTGTTCGGTAGGCAAATTCTTCAGGTTTTTCATCGTCACCTCCCTCACGTCTCGTTCCGTCGGCCATCGAGCCACACCATCACACCTTTCTGGGCATGAAGACGGTTCTCCGCTTCGTCGAAAACGACGCTTTGAGGCCCCTCGAGCACCTCTTCGGTCACTTCCATGCCACGGTAGGCAGGCAGGCAGTGGAGAAAAATCGCGTCGGCATGGGCCAACGCCATCATCTTCTCGTCGACCGTATACCCGGCGAAATCTTTCAAGCGTCTCTCTTTCTCGGCTTCGTCGCCCATCGATACCCAGGTATCCGTCGTCACGACATCGGCATCTTTGACCGCTTCCCGAGGATCGTCGGTGAACAGGAGTGTCGCACCGCTCGTTTTGGCGAACGTGATCGCATCCTCGACGATATCCGGGTCGCACTCGTAGCCTTTGGGCGTGGCGACACGCAATTCGAACCCGAGCTTGGACGCGAGCATCAACCAACTGTGGGCCATATTGTTGCCGTCGCCTACGTAAGCGACGACGGGATCTTTGTCCTTGCCATGCTCGATCATCGTCATATAATCGGCCATCAATTGCACGGGATGGTACTCGTCGCTCAAGCCGTTGATGACGGGGACTTGCGAAAAACGGGCAAACTCTTCGAGTTTTTGCTGCTCGAACGTACGGATCATCACCATATCGCACATTCGACCGATGACGCGGGCCGTATCTTTCATCGGCTCGCCACGGCCCAACTGAATGTCCCGACTGGAAAGAAACAGTCCTATCCCTCCCAACTGATAGATGCCCACTTCGAAACTCACCCGTGTACGAGTACTCGATTTTTCGAAAATCATCGCCAACGTCTGATGTTGTAGGTAGGGGGTGAAACGCCCCGCTTTGACTTCTGCTTTGATACGAAGCCCCAGATCGATGATTTCGAGGATCTCCGCTTTGGTGTAATCGCGCAATGTTAGAAAATGTCTCATTGTTTATCCTTCAGCCAACAGTTTGGCCGCCTCTTTAGCATGATAGGTGATGATGATATCCGCTCCTGCCCGCTTGAAGGCCAGCAACGTCTCCATCATCACCCGATCGTAATCGATGACACCCGCTTTCGCCGCCATTTTGAGCATACTGTATTCGCCGCTGACATTGTAGACGGCCAATGGAAGCTTCGTCGCTTCTCGAATGTCACGTAGAATATCCAGGTATGCCAGCCCCGGCTTGACCATCAAAATGTCGGCACCCTGGCGTTCGTCTTCGAGACTCTCCAAGATCGCTTCACGGCGATTGGCCGGGTCCATCTGATAGCTTCTGCGATCGCCGAAACTCGGCGCACTCTCGGCCACATCCCGGAAAGGACCGTAATAGGCACTGGCGAATTTGGTCGAATAACTCATGATCGGGATATGGCTGAAGCCCGCATGATCGAGGCCTTCTCTGATCGCCTCGATCATGCCGTCCATCATACCGCTGGGTGCGATGAGATCCGCACCCGCTTTGGCGTGAACGATCGCCTGTTTGGCCAAATTTTGGAGCGTGATGTCGTTGTCCACCGTCTGAAGGTCGGGATCGAGAACGCCACAATGACCATGATCGGTATATTCGCAAAAGCACAGATCCGTCACCACGAGCATATCGGGATGGGCCGCCTTGATCGCCCGCACCGCCGTAGCGATGATACCGTGTTCACACATGGCGTCGCTGCCGACTGAATCCTTGACGTCGGGGATCCCGAAAAGGATGATCGCGTGGATACCGAGGCTTTTGAGGATGTCGCACTCCATGATCGCAGCGTCGATGCTCATTTGATAGACGCCCGGCATCGAGGCCACCTCGTTTTTGACACCCTCCCCGCTTCGAACGAAAAGGGGGTAGATGAAGTCGTCAGTCGTCAAGAACGTTTCCCGCACCAGGTCTCTCATCACAGGATGTAGCCGTTTGCGTCGAAATCGTGCGAACATGGGCGAACCTTTATTCTATGGT
>CAZORY010000067.1:0-8805 GCA_964582435.1 uncultured Campylobacterales bacterium | reverse complement strand
AAGAGTTGCAAAAACTCGCGTAACTATCGGCGGGCAGGTAGGGAGAGGATGAACCGTTTGGGATCGGTGTGCGCCATGATATTTCCGTCGTGAGCACGTACGATCTGATAGGTCAATGCCAAACCGAGGCCGTGTCCTTTGGTTTTCGTGGTATGAAAGGCTTCGAAAAGTCGTTGGGGATTCTCCAATGCGATGCCGCTATCTTGGAAGACGAAGAGGATCCGTTCCCCCTCCCGATAGGCCGATACTCTCACGTCACCGACGTCGTCGTCACTCTCTTCGATCGCGTCGATGGCGTTGAATAGGAGATTTTGTAGGGCGAGGGCGAGTAGTTCCTTGTCCGCGAGGATCGTCGTTTCCTCGAAGTCGTAGGTAAAGCGAATCTCTTTGACGTAACTGTAGCTTGCCACCGCCGCTTCACACTCCTTTCGAAGGGATTTCAACGGGATCGGAAGGAGACGGGGTTGCACCCCTTTGGAGTACATCAACGTCGTCTTGATGATCCGTTCGACTCGAAAGAGCGAGCGTTTGATCTCTTCTACGATGGGTTGGTTTTGGGGAAGGACTCGTTTGGCAAGTGACGAGATGAGAAGGCTGATCGATCCGATGGGATTGCGTATTTCATGCGCGAGATGGGCTGCCATTTGCCCCATCGAAGCGAGACGTTCTCTGCGTTTTTGTTCCGTGATATCGGTGGCGCTGATGATATGTTTGCCGTCGTGTCGGCTCGATTTGACGAGAAAATGGCGATCGAGGAAAGCGATCTCCTGCTCTTCGCGATCGGTATCGAGATTTTCGAGGATTTCGCCGATCCTCGCCGCGGCCGAATTTTGCAAAAATACGGTTCCATCCTCATTGAGAACCCAGAGGGCGTTGGGAAGCGCTTCGATGATCTGATGGATAAGGCTTTGCAACTGATTGTAAGAGCTTCGTAGTGCGACATACTCTTTCTCGACACTGTACGTTTGGGCGATCAGGTTTTCGAGTTGTTGAAGGAGCGTCTCTTTTTGGGTTTCGTCCATGGCCGACGGCAGTTCGAATTCCTTCATCGAAGGAGCCTTTCGAAATCGTTCAAATCGAAACAAAGTAGGGTGGGATCCTTGCAGTTTTGCAACTCTTTGCTGAAACCACTTTTGGAAAAGAGTGCGTAGTAATGGGGTTTGATGCCGGAACGCTCACATTTGGCTTTCAGTTTGGTGATCTGGCTCTTGCAGATTTTATGGCTTTTCCATTTGCACTCGCCGATGATGATGCGGTCGCTCACGGTTTTGGCCAGTAGATCGAACTCGTTGTGCCGATCCCAGTAGTTTCCTTTTTCGGTGACAGGATCTTTGGCGTCGAATGTTTGGGTGATCAGGGCGTTGGCCAACTCTTCAAAGGTGAAACTGACATAACGATCCAGCGATTCGGCCACTTCCTTGAAAAAGGGTTCGTAGTCGCCCGCCTCGATAGAGTGGGCATGGGGTTCGACGAAGGTATACCAGAATCGATGGAATGGATGGCTGAATTTGATCCGATCTTGTATTCTGTATCGCCGTACCTCTTTTTTGCGGGGGAGCTTTTTGTGGGTGTAGGTGGGGGTGGGCTGGGTCTCTCTGGAGAGCTCTTTATGGAGTATACCGATGCGGCGCAGTGCGTGATAGGTCCCATGCCCCTGCTGACGAGAAAGAGAAGCCCTTCGTAGGACGTTGATCGTTTTGCCGTCGCTTACCGCGACGGCCCGCAACATTCGCCGACTTTCGTCGTCGAATCCTATCGGCGGCAACACTTTGGTTTTGAGAAAACGGTAGCGTTCGAGAATATTGAGACGAATAGAGGTTTTTAGAGTGTCGCTGAAATTGAGGGTGAGATATTTTTCGAGCCCCCCGAAGACTGCGTAATGCTCGATCAGTTGCTCGATTTCCAAATGTGGGAAATGGCGATGAAAATAGCGAAATTTCTCTATGACCCGATCACCTTTTAGGAGTTTTGTTACTTTGATTATATCATAGTGTGATAGAATCAAAGGGATGGAAACGATGGAGATTGAAAGACGATTCGTGCTGGTACCCTGTTCGATGAAACGCTTTTTGAAAAGTCGCGGCATCGATTATGAAACGTTCAAAGTGGAGCAGTTCTACCTGGTAGCCGAGGGCGATCGGGTAGAACGCTATCGTCGCTTCGGTGACCGTTTCGTCAAAACCGTCAAAACGGGCCGCGGTCTCGTGCGACAGGAGATCGAAACGCCGATCGACGCGCGAAGTTACGAAGATGCGAAACGGCGCAACCACGGCGGTGTGATTCGAAAAATACGTCGTGTTTTCAAATATGAGGGGTATCTATACGAATTGGATAGTTTCAAATCACCTTTCAAAGGGCTTCATATTCTAGAAATCGAATTCGCCCACGAACGAGAGGCCCTAAGTTATAGGCTTCCTGAAATTTTCCGAGAAATTTTGTTGGCGGAAGTGACCGGGGTGGCCGACTATTCCAACGGAGCCCTCTCCAAAAGAGATTTCATTCCCTCGCTACCCGCTTCTTTGTCGGCGTTGTTGACACAGATCGAAGAGAGAGAGAACTTTCTGAAAGCTTCCGTCGCTTTACGTTTGGAACCGCTGATGCCGTGTGCGTACGCTATCAAAGGGATTTTTCATTCGCTTCACCATACGATCGAAGTGAATCGACGTGCGATTTTGAGTGGGGACAAGGATACGGAGAGGCTTCATCAGTTTCGCGTGGCGATGCGTAAAATGCGGGCCCTTCTATCGCAGACATCCCCTTTGTTCGATCCGCAGTGGTACGAAAACCAAAAGAGTGTCTTGGCGGCACTGATGCGCCGAACGGGCGCCAAACGGGATATCGACGTCTATTTGGGATTGATGCGCCGTTACCGCGAGATGATACCGGAAACTCATCATGAAGGCTTGCATAGGCTGGAAGATTATCTAAAATCCGTGAACGTCGAAGAGGAGCGGAAACTGTTGGCTTTCATGGGAAGCGACGAACTCGTGAGCGCGCTCGAAACCATCGAAACGTTCGCCCTTTCGGAAAAAGAAGTCGGTTTGCGTGACGAAGCGATGCAAGCACTGTCGCCTTTCGTGAAACGGCTGATGAAAAGACGCTATACGAAAGTGATCGAAAAAGGTTCTTCGATCGACTTCGACGCTCCCGCCGGAGAGTATCACGAGCTTCGTATCGAAGTGAAGAAACTTCGCTATATGATGGAATTCTACGCTTCACTGATGGAGCCACAATCTTATGAAACGATGATCGGCCGATTGAAAAAGCTTCAGACGATTTTAGGAGATCACCAAGATTTGGAGGTCCAACGTGGACATCTCAAAGCCTTTACCAAGCTTCCCGATCTTCACGATACCAAAACTCGTGAAGCGATCGATACATTGCGTCATGTCATGACGAAATTGGAAAAACAAAAACGTAGAGAGTTCCATGAGATATTCGGGAGTTTCGTCAAGACATCGACACTCTTTCATCGAATGGTTTGTCGTTTTTGAGGCGCAGCGCCTGGGGTTGGAACTTTTTAAAGGAACCCGATTTATAAAGGAACCCGATGAAAAATAGAATCCTCTACATCTTCTCCAAAGAGCCCCGAAGCGGTCATTTCTTCATCGCGATGGGGCTGATGGAGATTCTAAAGCGTCGTTACGAACGTGTCGCTTTTTTCAAACCTATCGTTCGAGAGAGCAAAGAGAGCGATATCGAAACGATGCTCTCACTTTTTACGACGCGTCAAACCTATGAAGAGGCGGCAGGCGTATCGATCGGGGATGTCGAAGAGTCGCTGGCCTCCGGCTTTGGCGAACGGCTGTACGAAACGTTGATCGAGAAAGTGGAAAACCTCAAGCGTCATTACGATTTCGTGCTCTGTTTGGGAACGGCGGATAGCCATTTGAAAGAGGTGGTCGATTTCGATATCAATCTCAAAATCGCCAAAAATTTCTCCAGCCCCGTCGCCGGGGTACTCAGCGCGAGAGGCAAAGAGACGGAAGAGGTGAAAGAGGAGATGGTCTTATGGGAACGCTCTTTGAAAGAGGAGGGATTGCGCCCTTTCGCCTTTTTCATCAACCAAGCGACCGATTCGGCGGTTTGCACCATCGACAAACGGACCCTTTTCCCGGACGCTCTCTGTTTTCCTATTCCTTACGACGAAAAGCTCGACCGCCCCAACATACTCGATCTGTTGGCGCAAACGGGAGGAGAGATCATCCATCAAAAAGATAGCACGACGCTAGAACGCACGATGCACAAACCTCTGATCGCCGCGATGCGTCCGGAGCACTTCCTCGACTATTTCGAAGAGGGGGACTTGGTGGTGGTCCCGGCGGATCGTAGCGACATTTTTTTGGCGATCATCGCGGCCAATCGGATCGCCGGTTTTCCCACCGCCTCGGCGATCGTCGTGGGCGGTAAAACACCGATCGCATCGAATATCATCACGATGATCGAGAAGGACGACACCTTTCGGATCGTATTGATTCGCGTGCCGTTGGATACGATGCAGATCGTCCTCAAAGCCCAACATACCGAAGCGCGTCTGACCTACCGCCATCGTCGGAAAATCGATCGAGCTTTGGGACATTTCGCCAGGCATGTCGATGCCGAAACGATCGAAAAAGGGCTCGAAGAGACATCGGTAGATATCGTGACTCCGACAATGTTTTTGCACCGTATTTTCGCCAAAGCGGCTGCCAATCCCATGCGTATCGTCCTTCCCGAAAGCGATGACGAGCGTGTTTTGAGAGCGGCGGAAAAGGTGCAACAGCGTAAAATCGCGAATGTCATTTTGCTCGGCAACGAACAGGAGATCACCAACCGTGCCGGTATGCTCGGGATCGATCTGGAGGGGATACGAATCGTCGATCCCACAAGCTTTTCGGAGATGGAACGCTTCGTCGAAGATTTTTATCGTCTGCGTCGGCACAAAGGCATCACGCGCGAAGCGGCGCGAGAAACGATGGCCAACGTGACCTACTTCGCGACGATGATGGTCTATGAAGGGATGGCCGACGGAATGGTCTCGGGTGCTACGCATACGACAAGAGAGACGGTCAGACCCGCTTTGCAGATCATCAAGACCAAGCCGGGAGTGGATATCGTCTCCAGCGTCTTTTTCATGTGTTTGGACACACGAGTTTTGGTCTATGGCGACTGTGCGATCGTCCCCGATCCCACCCCCAAGGAGCTCGCCCAAATCGCCATCGAATCGGCCGAAACGGCTCGGGCCTTCGGGATCGAACCCGTGGTGGCGATGCTCAGCTATTCGACCGGCGACAGCGGTGTGGGCGTGGAAGTGGAGAAGGTGCGCGAAGCGACACGCATCGCCCAAACACTGCGTCCCGATCTACCGTTGGAGGGGCCGATGCAGTACGATGCCGCCATCGATCCGGAGGTGGGGCGACGCAAAATGCCAGGCTCCAAAGTGGCGGGCCGGGCCACCGTCTTCATCTTCCCCGACCTCAATACCGGCAACAACACCTACAAAGCGGTCCAGCGCGCCACCGGTGCCATCGCCATCGGCCCGGTGTTGCAAGGTCTCAACCAACCGGTCAACGATCTGAGCCGTGGATGCAGTGTGGACGACGTGGTGAGTACGATCGCCATCACCGCCATCCAGGCCCAGTATCGGACGATCGAGAAGTGAGGGATGTGATGGGTAAGATTCTGGTGCTCAATTCGGGAAGTTCCTCCCTCAAGTACAAACTCTTCGAAGACGAAAGCGTCGTTGTCGAAGGGGTCGTGGCCCACATCGGTGAGCCCGGTGGTGTACGTGATCATGCCCAGGCGTTCGAAGTCGTCGAACGCGAACTTGTAAAAAAAGGCGGGATGGATGGTTTGACGCAACTGGATGGCGTGGGGCATCGGGTGGTGCACGGCGGGGAGCGTTTCGTCGAACCGGTACTGATCGACGAAAAGGTGATCGCGGCGATCGAAGCGCTGATACCGCTGGCCCCTTTGCACAATCCGGCCAATTTGAAAGGGATCGAAATGATGGTCCAAAAAGCGCCGAACGTGCCGCAGGTGGCGGTATTCGATACGGCGTTTCATCAGAGTATGCCCGAAGAGGCGTGGCGTTATGCGATTCCAGGAGAGCTTTACGACGAGCACCATATCCGGCGATACGGTTTTCATGGCACTTCTCACGCTTATGTGGCCAACGAGGCGGCGGCATTGTTGGGTAAGCCCCTTGCCCAGTGCGATCTGATCACGTTGCATCTTGGCAACGGTGCGAGTGCCTGCGCGATCAAGGCTGGTCGCAGTGTGGATACGTCGATGGGTTTTACACCGTTGGAAGGATTGGTGATGGGGACACGCAGCGGTGATCTGGACCCCGCGGTGGCGGTATGGATGACCCAACGAGGCATGGATGCGGATACGATTCTCAACAAGCGAAGCGGCTTGATGGGGTTGTGTGGCGACAACGACGTTCGCCGTATCGAAGAGCGAGCGGCCGGAGGGGATGAAGCCGCGAAGATGGCTCTAAAAGTCTATATCCACCGCATTCGCCACTATATCGGGGCCTATTTCGCGATCCTAGGGCGGCTGGACGCACTGGTCTTCACCGCCGGAGTGGGTGAGCACAGTGCCCTGGTACGGCAGATGGCTTGTGAGGGATTGCATGGATTGGGTATCGAGTTGGATACCCAGAAAAACCTCTCTCATGCCCTCGACATCGCCACCGACGAGTCGCCCGTACGTATATTCACGATAGCGACGGACGAAGAGTTGGCGATCGCCAGGCAGACGGCGGCGGTTTTAAACGGATGTCAGCAACTATAAGTTACAATCAACTAAATTATCAAAAGGAGAGATAATGGCAGTCAAAGTAGCGGTCAACGGAACGGGACGTATCGGGCTTTGTGTGATAAAACTGGTGATGGAGCACGAGGATATGGAATTGGTAGCCCTCAATACCACTGCCAAACCTGAAATGCTCGAATATCTGCTCAAATACGACTCTGTTCATCGTGGTATCGAGGCCAAAGTGATCGACGAAGAGACGATCGAAATCGCCGGTAAGCCCGTGAAAATGTTCAGTGAGCGGGATATTACCAAGCTTGATTTCGGGAGTACGGGAGCCGAAGTCGTGGCTGAGTGTACGGGGGTCTTTTTGACGACCGAAATGGCAAGCAATCACCTCAAAGGCAGCGTCAAAAAAGTGGTGATGAGTGCGCCCGCCAAGGACGATACTCCGACGTTCGTGATGGGGATCAATACCGATACTTACGCCGGTCAAGCGGTCGTCTCCAACGCCTCTTGTACCACCAACTGCTTGGCCCCCGTCTGTAAAGTGCTCGACGACGCGTTCGGTATCGAAAACGGCTTGATGACGACGATACATAGCTATACCAACGATCAGAAACTTTTGGATGTCAAACACAAAAAAGATTTTAGACGCGCCAGAGCGGCGGCCGAGAACATGATTCCCACCTCCACCGGAGCCGCTAAAGCGATCGGTCTGGTGATGCCTCACCTCAAAGGTCAGCTCAATGGTTTCGCGATTCGTGTACCCACCCCGGACGTTTCCGTCGTCGATCTAACCGTCAATCTCAAGCAAGATGTCACCGAACAAACGATCAACGCCGTTTTCGACGAAGCTGCCAAAAAGCTTGGCAAAATGATCCTGGTCGATCATGACAAACGGGTCTCGAGGGATTTCGTAGGGTGTGAATACAGCGCGATCTTCGTTCCCGATCTTACCCGTGTCGTCGGAGAAAAAACCGCCAAAGTGGTCGCTTGGTACGATAACGAATGGGGTTATAGCTGTCGTCTCGTCGATATGATGCATTTCGTCTCGACCCATTGATGTGATGACAAGAGAAAGGCTTTTTGCCTTTCTTTCAAGGAGGAGAAAATATGGATATTACGTTCGATATGTTCATCGAAACGGAGGTACCGGAAGATGAGGTGATCATTTCACGCACCGATTTGAGAGGTATCATCACTTACGTCAATGATACCTTCGCCAAAATTTCCGGATATGCGCCCGAAGAGCTGGTCGGGAAGCCTCACAACATACTACGCCATCCCGATATGCCCAAATCGACTTTCAAAGAGTTGTGGGAGACGATCGCAGAGGGCAAAACGTGGGAAGGATATGTCAAAAACATGCGCAAAGATCGAGGGTATTACTGGGTCTATGCCATCGTCTCCGGTGTCTACAAAGAGGGTGAACTGGTCGAATACAAATCGATCCGTTCGCCCGTATCTCGCGAAAAACGGCTCGAAATGCAGCGACTTTACGACGAGATTCGCTGGAGGGAAAAGGAAAATGTTCGAGCCGTGACCTACCTGAAAGCCGATATCTACGAAAAATTGTCGGCCAAAGCGAAAGAGCGCGGCCAGTCGATCGAAGCGTGGATCGGCGCGATGGTCGAGCGCGACTGAATCTCACCACCCATCCCTTTACCGTGGCCCGGCATGCCGCTACCGGGCTTTTTCATCCGTTTCCTTCGTTAACCATCCCAGGTGTATAATAGTGACATACCAACCATAAGGAGTCGACAATGGGACGCTACAGCCAAAAACTCGAGGATATCAAAAAGCTGATCGGTCGTTTGCAACAAGAAGCGCCTGAGCAGATCGCCGCGTTTCACGGCTTCATGGAAGCGGTCGAAAAGCCCGGCGCGATGGATGCCAAAGCCAAGGAGCTGGTCAATGTGGCGTTGGCGGTAGCGGCGCAGTGCGAATGGTGCATCGCTTTGCACGTCAAAGGAGCGCTCGATAGCGGAGCGAGCCGCGCGGAAGTGATCGATGCGGCGATGCAAGCGGTACTGATGCACGGCGGTCCGGCGCTGATGTACATGA
>CAZORY010000066.1:0-8894 GCA_964582435.1 uncultured Campylobacterales bacterium | reverse complement strand
ATCTGCATTGGCGACGCCATCTTCGCACACGATCCAGCCTACATCCACGACGATCGCCAAACTCTACGACGCACCGCTTGGATGGCATGACGACCGACTTTCCGATGCCGTCGTCATCTTCAAAAAGTCTCGCGTCGCCATCATCAAACGTCACGACGATCGGGCGATCCTCGTCTACGGGGATACCGCATCGCTTCGGCTAGGCCACCGATATGACGTGGCGGTCGAAAAAGTGGGCGATTACAAAGGGCTTCGAGAAATCACTCGATTACGAGTATTGCGTGACAAGGGACGATCCGACATCCGTCCTCTTTTGCTCCGTCGATTCGACGACCTCGAGAAAAGGCACTATATCAACGAAGTTTTGGCACATATCGAAGGGGTTTACAAACGGGGCTATCTTTTTTACGACGACGATAGAAAGATCAAACTCTATGTCAAAAAAGGCGGTCGACGCCCCAAAAATGGCAGCCATATCGTGTTGAAAAATGTGCGCGTCGGGCACTATCGTGGCCGCAACGAGTTAATCCTCGATTAACGCCCGTTGGGTACAATGCTACCAAACGAATCAGCGAGGTTTGCAGCGATGGGAAGTGTGGAACTGAGTACGATTTTTCTGGTGGCCTTGCTAGGCTCCTTCGGTCATTGTGTGGGTATGTGCGGGGGGTTCGTCATCGCCTACTCCACCGCCAAGGTCGACGCCGCTTGGTCGAAGACCCATCAAACCATCGCCCATCTTCTCTACTCGTTGGGACGTGTGACAAGCTATATGATCATCGGAGCGATCTTCGGATTTCTCGGTCAAAAAGTAAGTTTCGATATGACGGCCAAGGGGTTGCTTTTCGTCACCGTCGGCCTTTTGATGCTCTTGATCGGCCTTTCGCTGATCGGTAAACTCAAATTTCTCAACTCCATCGAATCCTCCATCGCCCAAAGTTCATGGTTCGGCAAACTGTTCAGACTCGTCATACATTCCAAATCGCTGCCTAGCTTCTATTTCATGGGGATGCTCAACGGTTTCATACCGTGTGGGCTCGTCTATTTCTTCGCCACCGCCGCCATCGTCGCCGGTTCGGCACTGAAAGGGGCGATCGTCATGGGTGTGTTCGGAGTGGCCACGATCCCGGCGATGATGGGGGTCGGTCTCTTTTCTTCGTTGATCAAAGGGACCCGCTATCGTCAATACGTCATCAAGATCGCGGCCGTTTTGGTCATGCTTTTCGGATTGTTCACCGGTTATAAAGGTTATATGATGATCGCCCATCCGGAAATGATGAAACAAAAGATGCAAAAGATGCATCATGAGCTACGATTTTTGCCACAAAATCCTACCGCTCGATGACTAACGATTCGTCAAGAGGGTCCAGATCGTCGCGCTCCAGATTAGAATCGTGAAAACGACGCTCAACAATACCATCGCCGCACCGGCGTCTTTGGCCTTTTTGGCGAGAGGATGGTACTCTTGCGTCACCAGATCCACTACCCGCTCGATGGCGCTATTGGCGACTTCTACGATGAGGATAATTAGTGGGGAGAGGCCGAGGGTGCATTTGGCCCAAAAGGGAATGTCGATGAAAAGTAAGACGATCCAAACGATCAAAGAGAGGATCGCTTCGATTTTGAAAGAGCTCTCTTGCCAAAAGACTTCCCACAACCCTTCGAAAGCGTATCGGGCATTGTCGAAAAGGGAGTATTTGGGTTGGTTTCTCATCGCCGATTCTTTAGCGTCGCTTCGTAGAGCGTGATCCGTCGTTCCAACCGATGGGAGAGATATTCGGAGGCATCACCCAGCATCTGCAAAATCATCCGCGCATTCTGGGTGATCGTTTCGATCTTCTGCACGCTCCATTCCGATGGAACGGGTAACATACTGCTGATGCGATCTGCCAATTTCGCGATAGCGATTTCCTGAGGCTGGTCGAGAATCCGCATCAGGGAATCACGTAGCTGTTCCTCGGCGGGTAGGTCCTCGTTTTTGGTCATGGCCGCGACACCTTCGGCCACTTTCTTGCCGAAATCTTTTTTGATGGAGCGGATCGTCACGTCGCTCTTTTCCACCACGTCGTGGAGCAGTGCCACCACCGTCGCCAGATCCACGTCGAAAACTTCTCCCGCCGCTTGGGCACCAAGCACCTCGAACGCGGCGGCGGTCGGATGGGTGACGTACGGATCGCCGAATTTGGTCACCTGTCCATAATGAGCCCATGCCGCCAGGCGCAACGCTTTGTGATAGAGGTCTGTATTTGGTATCATTGCCTGACTTTAGTTTTTGCGCAATATTATCGCAGATAAAGTTTTATCTTGATAAAAAATGGAGTTCGATATTGATAAAAAGTGTTATCGAAGTCACGCTCGAGGCCGGCCGTCTCTTCGAAGAGGGTTTTCATGCGATCAAAGAGGTACGACACAAGGGGACGGTCGATCTGGTCACACAGTACGACGTCGCGGTGGAAAATCTACTCAAAGAGCGGTTGCGATCGCTCTTTCCCGAGTATGTCTTGATCGCCGAGGAGAGTGCCGACGCTTGCGAGAGAGCCGAACAAGCGATCTATATCGACCCGATCGACGGCACCACCAACTTCGTTCATAAAATTCCATGTTGCGCGATCTCGATCGGCGTCTGGGAACACGGTATGCCTATCGCCGCGGTTGTTTACAATCCGATATTGAACGAACTTTTCGTCGCCGGGCAAGGGCAAGGTGCCACGCTCAACGGTCGTCGTATCAGCGTCTCCTCGACCGCATCGCTGCAGCAATCCTTGATCGCCACAGGATTTCCCTATACCAAAGTAAAAAGAGGACGTGATTTTCGATGGGTGGTCGAAACGATGGAGCGTATGCTCCCCGATACCCAAGATATCAGGCGTCTCGGTTCGGCGGCGATCGACCTCTGTTACGTCGCTGCCGGTATTTTCGACGGCTTCTACGAGTGCAATCTCAAACCGTGGGACGTCGCTGCCGCCGTTTTGCTCGTCGAAGAGGCGGGAGGCAAGGTCACCAATCACTTGGGCGAGCCTTACAAGTTGGATGACCCGATCGTCGTCGCTTCCAATGGCCACAACCATGAGGCGATCCTCACCCATCTCGCACCGTACGAGGAAGAAAAATGAGACGACTCGATCCCTACAAAGCCCATCAACTCACCCAGCTCATCTCCACCCACTATCCCAACCAACTCATTATGCAGATCAGCGACGGGGGTTGCGATTTGCACCACACTCTTTACGAATTCACGAGAAACAAAGGCTATGAATTCGATCTGCTCGGTGTCGATTGGGAATGTGACGAGTTGGCGAAAGAGGACCATCCGGGCTATCGCACCGAAATGTTGGATCTCTCTCGTCGCCAATACAACCGACACGGCAGAAAATACGACAATCTCTTCGTCACTCTCGACGAAGAGCTATTGTATGCCGATCTGTCCACGATGCTCAAAAAGATTTATCGTATCATGAAAAACGCGGGCATCGTCACTTTTTTGATCGATAGAGATGCCCCCTTGCGTAGCGAGATGGACCGCTACCTTGAAGAGGGCTATTTCGTAGCGATCAGCCATATCGATATTTTCGACGATTACGATATCGTCACCGCCAAAAAGATGCATGGGTGGGGGGCTTACGATGTGGGGTTTTAGCGTTAGATCGAAAAAATTAGAATCGGAGGTAGTCGATGTCTGAAGAGAAAAAATATTCCTTGGAAGAGGCGATCGAACTTTACGAAAACGATGCGTACGAAGAGGCGATGCGAGCGTTTCGGCAACACAAAAAAAACATGGATGCGCAATATTACATCGGTATGATGTATTATGAAGGGTTCGGCGTACCCAAAGATCTGGAGGAAGCCAAACGGTGGTTCAAGAAAGCCTCCAGACAAGGGAGCCTCGATGCCCAGTACATGATGCTTTGTTGCGAAGGAACCACCAGCGCTTGTTGTAAAGGATAGAAGTTACAGATAACGGTCGACCATCGCGAGTAGCTTTTCGTAGACTCGATCGAAGTCGGTACTGTACACCCTCGTGTGGCCAATCGTCGTGATGAAGTTGGTGTCCCGCTGGAAGCGTGGGACCAAATGATAATGAACATGTTCGGCGATACCCGCTCCTGCGGCGGCGCCGAGGTTCATACCGATGTTGACCCCTTGCGCGCCGAACCCCTCTTTGAGCATTTTCACGCCCCGCTGGACCAATTCGCTCATACGCAGCCACGTTTTGGGGGATAGATTTTCGATCGCGTCGGTATGGCGATGGGGAATCACCATGAAATGTCCCGGTGTGTAAGGATAGCGGTTCATCACGACATAGACGCACTCGTCCCGATAGAGGACGTGGTGTTCGTGATCTTTTTCGGGATGGTCGGCGATATGGCAAAAAACGCATCCATCGGGTTTTTCCGCACTATCGGTGATATAGGCGGTGCGCCAAGGAGCGTACAGATATTCCATGAAACTCCAATCTTTTTAAAAAATTATACAGAAATCTTTTGCAAAGAGCCATTCATGCAACGACTATCCTAGCAGGTAGATGAGCTTCGGCCAGATCATGACGATGGCAAGGGCGATCAACTGGAGGAGAATGAATGGAACGACTCCCCGATAGATCTCTCCCGTGGTCACTTTCTCACCCGCGACCCCTTTGAGATAAAAGAGAGCGAAACCGAAGGGAGGTGTGAGAAACGACGCTTGCAAGTTCATCGCGATCAAGATCGCGAACCAGATCGGATCGATTCCGAAACTGGAAGCGATAGGGACCAGTATCGGTACGACGATGAAAGCGATTTCTATAAAATCGACGAAAAATCCCAATATGAAGATAACGCCCATCGTCACGAGGATGAAGGTCCATTTCCCTCCCAATTCGTCGGTGAAGAAATGGTGAACGAAATCGCCTCCGTCGAAGGCGTTGAAGACGAGACTGAAAGCGGTGGCACCGATGAGAATCATGAAGATCATGGCACTGAGTTTGACCGTTTCGATCGCGGCGTATCGGAGCATTTTGAAACTGAACGTGCGTTTGAGAAGTGTCAGCAATAGAGCACCGACGACACCTACGGCAGCCGATTCGGTCGGGCTGGCGATTCCGGCGAAGATAGAACCAAGGACCGCGACGATCAGCGCCAGAGGCGGGATGATCGCTTTGACGGCACGTTTGAGAAGCTCTCGATAGGAGAGGGTCGGATCTTTTTCCATGGCCGGAGCGATCGTCGGTTTGAGCCACGAGAGGATCAGAATGTAGAGAATATAGAGGCTCGTCAAAAGAAGTCCCGGCATGACGGCCGCTTTGAAAAGATCTCCTACGCTGACGTACATGACGTCGCCTAGAACGATCAGCACGACCGAAGGGGGGATCAATTGGCCCAACGTGCCGGAGGCGACGATCGTCCCACAAGCAAGTTCGGGTCGGTAGCGGTGTTTGAGCATGATCGGAAGTGTGATGAGCCCCATCATCACGACGCTGGCCCCCACGATACCGGTGCTCGCGGCGAGAATGGCACCGACGACTACCGTCGATATCGCCAAGCCACCCCGTACAGGACCGAAGAGGTGCCCCATGCTCTCTAGAAGTTCCTCGGCCATTTTCGATTTTTCAAGGACCAAACCCATGAAGATAAAAAGGGGCACCGCCATCAGAGTAAAATTCTGCATGATGCCGTAGATACGGAAAGGGAGCAGTTCGAAGACTTGCAATCCTACGTCCCAAGGAAAAAGAAGGGCGAACAGGATCGCCACGCCGCCGAAAGCGAAGGCGACGGGAATGCCTAGCAGCAAAAAAAGAAGAGCCGCCAAAAACATCAACATTCCAATCATGACACCCTCTCCTTTTTGATCGTTTTCAACCGATAGAAGGCTTTGATCGTTTCACTGATCGCCTGTAGAATGAGTAGCAAAAAAGCGAAAATAACGACACTTTTGATGATATAACGACAACAGAGCCCTCCTGGGTCGGGGCTACCTTCATGCTGAACGAAACTTTGCCAGACGAAATCGGAACTGAAGTAGACGACTAGAAGCCCCAGTGGAATGACGAAAAGTAGCATTGTCACCACCTTCACCCACTCTTTGAGTTTCGGAGAAAAATGAGTATACAGAATATCGACTCGGACATGCTTGTCATGTTTGAGTGCGTAGGAGAGCCCCATCAGAAAAAGAGTGTCGAAGAGTTGCCACTCCAGCTCTTGGAGGGCAACGGAACCTTCATGAAACGCGTAACGCATCGTCGCGTCGTAGACGATCAGCAACGCCAGTGCCACCGAGGCTACCGCGCCTATCGCTCCGGCCCAACGGCTGAGACGATCGATCGTCGAAGAGAGGCTGAGCCATAGACTCTCTTTCTCCATCTCGTTCTCCTCTATATGAAATTTGGCGCATCGTTGGCGAAAAGGATCAGATCCCCCGGCCGAGTCGTTCGAGCCAGTAGGGCTTCCATGTTCGCTTTGTCTTCCAAAAAAACGAGCCTCTCTTCAGGGATGTACATTTTGAAAATCTCTTGATTGAGTTTGCCTGTGACGATCACCAGATCGAAAATATCGGCGGCCCTCTTGGCCACTTTTTCGTTCAATGCCCGATCGCTTTCAACGAGGCCCGGCGTGATCAGGACTTTTCTTCCCGGATGTTGCGCGGCCAGTTCGAAAGAGGCGAGCATGCCGTCGATATTGCCGTTGAAGCTATCGTCGAGAATGATCTTCCCCCCGGCATCGATGCGCTGAAGCCGATGGGGAACGCTTTTAAGCGTGGCGGCGTATCGAGCCCCTTTGGTATAAGGAATTCCTAGGGCGTTGGCCACATGGAGTGCCGCCGTGACGTTGATAGCGTTGAAAGCGCCTAGAATCGGTAGATGGACGGTGATCGCACCTTCGGGCGTTTTCAGCGTGAAATCGACACCTTCGAGTGTGGATCGGACCCCTTCGATATCCTCTCCAAAAATCGTCACTTTCTCATCAGGTCTGACGTTGGCCGTCGTATGGACCCAGGCATGGATCAACCGTTTCGATCGGATGATCTCCATTTTGGTATTTCGGATACGCTCGAGTGTCTTGAAATACTCGATATGTTGTGGACCGATGACTCCGACGACGGCGTAGTGGGGAGCGACGAAATCGGTGATTTCGGCGATGTCCCCGGCGCCACGAGCACCCATTTCGACCACATAGACTTCCGTATCCATCGGTAACGATTCGTTGATGTCCCGGATGACGCCCCCCAACGTATTGACACTTCGTGGCGTCGCATAGACGCGTTTTTCGTGCACTACGATCTGAGCGATGAAGTTTTTGATGCTCGTCTTGCCGTAACTTGCGGTGACACCGACGACGATGAGATCGGGCATACTTGCCAGTTTGCGCGTCGCTTGGCGTCTGTAGCCGGCAAAAAGAATCTTTTCGATCACGTGGCTGCCGACGGCCGCGACGGTCAACGGCAGTATCACCCCCAAGACCTGGCACGCCTCTTTGGCCAAACAGAGTAGATCTTGAAAAAGCGTCAACGCTATCAAAAGCGTGAAAAACCGCTTGACCCTCGGAGTGAAAACGAGCTTTTTGTCCAGTTTTTTCCACCAAAGCCATAAAGAGGGCAGATAGGCGAAATAGAAGTAGATCCAATAGTACAAACCGGTGAAGTAGTAGGCAAATAGCGGAATCAGAAAATAGATCACATGCCATATCCAACGGGTGTGATGCAAGATCACTCGATCGATCTTGTAGCTATACCATTGCATGTTGGTGATGAAATACAATCCTAGCGCCGCCACCAAAAGCAGGTGGGAGAAAAAGTTGAACCAGATCATCGTCGTACCTCGAACGTCTCGAATCGTTCCTCCGTGTCGATCATTTCACAGACCACTTGGGTGACCATCGACATCGGCGAACCTTTATAAAGAATTTTTTTGAAAGATTCCAACCCTTGCGGGTCGGTGACGACCACGCTCTCCACCGTATTGTCCGGCAGATTACGCACGTAGCCTACAAAGCCCGCTTCTTTCGCCATTTCGGCGACATGACGGCGATACCAGACCCCCTGGACTCTCCCTTGGCTGATACATCTATAAGCTCGCAACGAAATCCTCCATCACTTTGGTGACCGATTTGGGGTCTTGGAGAAAAAAGTAGTGATCCCCCTCGAACATTTCCAAACGTGCCTCGGGGATGAGCGTTGCGATCCGGCGTCCCGCTTCAGGGGGTGTGGCACGATCCTCCTTTCCCCAGCATAGCAGTGCCCTACCCCGGTATTCACTAAAATGTGGGGTGAAATCTTCGTTGACGACTCTTTTGAACGTTTCATACATATTGGACGGCATCTCTTTGGCGTCGTCGGAGACGAAAAAGCGTCGAAGCTTCGTTCCGCCAATGGGTTTGAGGAGCTTGAAAAGAGCGATTTTGGCTCTGACCGCCAACGGTTTGGGAAATACGATGCCGGCGCTGGAAAGAAGAATCAATCGAGGCGGTTTCAATAGTGTCGCCACTTTGCCCCCGAAAGAGTGGCCGACGATTATATCGGGTACGATATCGAGCTCGGAAAGAAATGTGCGTACAATTTCGGCGTAGTCGTCGGTTCCAAGAACCGTCGGGTTGTCACTCTTTCCGAAACCCGGCAGGTCGAGGTAAAGATGATGATATCCCGTTAGGAGACGACCAAACGCTTGTCGCATCAACTCTTTGTTGCTACCCCAGCCATGGAGAAAGAGTATCGTCGACGGTCGTTGGGCATGGAGTCTATCGTAAGAGAGCCGGAACTCTATGTTGCGGTAGTTCACTTTCTTGACGGCCATTTCACTCTCTTCTTAAAATTTTGTTTTGATAATACCGATGTAGGTTGTCCTTGCAATGATCGGCCATATCACTCAGGGATAGGTGTACCAAGATCGACGGCGGCTCGATTCACGCCCCACTCTCTTTGCGGTAGAG
>CAZORY010000065.1:0-8944 GCA_964582435.1 uncultured Campylobacterales bacterium | reverse complement strand
TAGCCGCCGTAGTTACTGGGACCGTAACTGCGTTTGACGATGATCGGATAGTCGCACGTTTCTAGATACTTGTATCCCTCCTCCCGATCGTAGAAGATTTTGGTTTTGGGATGGGAGAGGCCGTGTTTTTCACAAAAGAGGGTGACGTTTTCCTTGCTTTTGTTGGCAAACTGGGTCTCCAAAGAGGGAACGAACCGCACATGGGGCAGGGCTTTGGCGATCTCTCTGAAGGTTTCGTAGGCGGTGGCGGGGATGTTGCCGATCAAAATATCGATCTTTTTGCGCTTGACCTCTTCGATGAAGCGATCCTTGTCGTTGCCCCAGTGATAGACCACCGTTTCGATCTTGTCCGGCCACCCTTTGAAGTTGGAGCGGTCGAAGAAGCGAAGTACGTAGTCGAGATAGAGCAGCCCCAGCTTGGGAAGTTTTTTCTTCTTTTTGGCCATCGTTTATCCTTTTTTGCTTTTTTGGTCGATCAATTCGACGATTTTATCGACCTTTCGGTCGTTGAAATCGAGTCCCATCGCCTCTTGCTCGGGCGTGGCGAAGGCGGGAATGCCGTTGACCTCCAGCACGACGTACTCCTCTTTGGCCCGATCGTAGATGATATCGACCCCCGCGATCTCCAGTCCCGTCGCTTTGGCCGCCCGTTTGGCCAACCCCACCACCTCGTCGTTGGGTTCGCGCAAAAAGACGCTACCTCCACTGGTGACGTTGGTGCGCCAATCGGTCCCACCCGCTTTACGGCCGTAACAGCCGATGAATTCGCCGTCGACGATATCGATCCGCCAATCGGTACGGTCGTAATCGATGAATTTCTCGACATAGAAGAAACGCAAATCGGTGTGGTTGAGAAAAGGCATCAACATGTTGAGCGCCTCTTCGCTATCGATCTTCGTCAGGCCCACACCGCCCCAACCGTCGGTCGGTTTGTAGACCATTTGGCGCCAATCTTTGATAAATTGGTGCAACCGCTCGCTATCGTCACGGTGGCAGAGCCTGAAATCGGCGGTCGGAATCCCGCTATTGGCCAACAGATGGGCCGTTTGAAACTTATCTTCGGTCAAGGCGAAAGCTCGATAGTTGTTCAGACACGGCACGCTCCGGTCGATCGCTTCGTAGAGAAACATCTGGTATTGGGTCTGTTCGCCGGCATTGTAGCTAAAAAAGGCGTCCAACTCCTCCATCACGACCCCGTTGCAATGGGTCTTACCGTTTTCGACCCACGCATGGCGGAGATTGAGGCCTGTGACACTCTCGATCCCTCGCTCTTCGAGTTTGGCGACGATCTTTCGCTCGATCGCTTCGCCTCCACCGTTTCGATACATCCAAATGCCCACACGCCTGCCGCTCATGCGATCGCTCCTTTCGTTTGATGATGGACGAGCACTTTGGCCATCAGTTCGATACGTTCGTCGAAACTCCTTTTGAGCGCTCGCTCGTGGACCGTATGATCTCCATCGCCATAGGGGCCCAAACCGTCGAGTGTCACGACACCCGCCGCGGCGACGATGTTGGCGTCACTCACACCTCCCCGCTTTTCGGTCGGCAACTTTTGGCCGGAAATCCGTTCCATCGCGGCGATCAAATCACGCTGCCAAGCGTTCGGCGCCATCACGTCGCGCTGGATCGACCCGCCTAGCATCGCCCGAGTGCCCGGTACGTAGGCGGTGGCCACCGCTGCCTCCAGACCGTTCATAAGCCGCTCTTTTTCGGCATGATCGGCGTATCGAAGCTCCAGAAGAAGTTTGGCGTGCGGGCTGATCGTGTTGGCGCCGATGCCCCCTTCGATCTTGCCCACGTTGACGGTGGAGCCTTTGTCCAAATCGGTCAGCGCCACCAATGTTTGCAACTTCATCGCCGCTTCGAGATTGGCGTCGATGCCATCGGCGTAACGGGTGCCTGCGTGGGCCCCTTTGCCCTCGATCGTGATTTCGAAAGTACCGATTCCTTTACGTCCCACAACCACTTCCATATTGGGGCCCGCCGCTTCGAAGACGAAACATTTGTCATAGGCTTTGGCGAGATCGGCACTAAGTATCTTCGAATCGTCGCTGCCGGTCTCCTCGTCGCTCACGAGCAGCATATCGATATCTTCGATACCGCCGCACGCTTCGCGGACCTTTCTAAGCGCTTCGAGGGCGACGACGTTGCCACCCTTCATATCGCACACTCCCGGCCCGTAGACCCACGATTCGTCCTCTCGCCACGTTTCGAAAGAGCCGACGGGAAAAACCGTATCCAGGTGACCCAGCAACAATATCCGCTCCCGCCGACCGCTTACCGGCGACCGAAAATGCCAATGGTCGCCGATCAACTCCCGCTCGTACCGTGTCGCTTCCAATCCCAACGCCGTCAGCCATTCGGCGAACAATTCGCCCACTTGATCGACACCCCTTTTGTTCCTCGTGTGGGAGTTGATCGCCACGACCCGTTTCAAATCCTCTTTCCACCCCATCATCTATCCTATCTGTACGCTCATTTTGCAAATTCTATCATCAACTTGGTTCAGATCCCTTGAACTTCATATCCCCGCGGAGACCGCTCTGACCACTTCGAACTCCAAATAGGCGTGAGGATATCGCGCCATCACCTTTTTCAGCGCACCGACACCGAGCCGGCGTCTACCGCCGCTGACACCGCTGCGTTTGATGTATCGAAGCATCGAGAGAGGATCTTTGAAGTAAAGTTCATATTTTAAAATATCGATTTGAAGATCGAAATGGCGTCGTAGGGCCGCGACGGTCTTTCGAGCGTCTCTGATCGGTGATGGGACGCCCGCGATTTCATGCAGTGTGCGGAAAGTACCGGCCGTGAAAATCGCCAACGCCACCGGCGCCTCCAACGAAGCGATCGATGCGAGCGTGGCGTCGAGATCTTCACTCCACTGCAACGAAGAGGCGGAGATCACCAGATCCACCGGCTCCTTTTTCAGTCTTTCGTACAAAGAAGGGTCGTTGAAATCTCCCAACCACTTTTCGACCCCTTCTCCATCCGGGTGCAACGCCAACATTTCGGGCGAAAGATCGATGGCGAAATATTTGGTGAACGGTCGTTCGTACGCTCTGAAAAATCCTCCACTGCCGCATCCAAGATCGACCACATGTGAATAACTCTTCTTGATTGTCGAGGCCAACGAGGCTGCGACCCTCGCCTGAATCAACCGATAACGTTCGTAGCTTGGGGCGTATCGCCCAAATTCTCTATGGTGGGACATGTTTACTTTTCGAATCGGTTTGCGATATAATATCGCCTCAAATTATAACCAAAGGTTTTTACGATTATGATCACGATACTATTCGTCGCCCAGATCGTTCTAGCGATCGTTCTTACGATACTCGTTTTACTGCAAAAAAGTTCTTCGATCGGATTGGGTGCCTACAGCGGTTCCAACGAATCGGTTTTCGGAGCCAAAGGGCCTGCCGGTTTCCTCGTCAAAGCGACTTTCACGGTCGGTATCGTCTTTCTTCTCAACACGATCGCACTGGGCTACATGTACAACAAAGCCTACAACCAATCGGTCGTCGACGATCTGAAAACAGAAAAAACCACCACCCCTCCGGCGGTCCCGACCGTCCCTGTGACGCCGTCCGCCCCTGCGGCACCTGCCGCGCCTCAAAACCACGACGCGCAATAACCGATGCGCCATCTTCTGGGCCTCTTGCTGGCGGCCCTGACGCTGGCGGCCGATGCCCATATCTTCGTCTATCACCGTTTCGGCGATCCTCGCCACCCCTCCACCGATACGTCGATCGCCACGCTTAAAAAACAGTTCGACTATTTCAAAAGCCACGGTTATCGTGTCGTTCCTCTCTCTCGTCTCGTTCAAGCTTTGCAAAAGGGCGAACCGATCCCCGACCGCTGGATCGTATTGACGATCGACGACAATTTCAACAGTTTTTACGACAACGGATTGCCGATATTCAGAGCTTACGGCTATCCTTTCACCCTCTTCGTCTATACCGAAGCGACCGAAAAAAGATACGGCGACTATATGGATTGGGCACGAATCAAAGAGGCGGCTCGCTGGGGGGAGATCGGCTTCCACTCCCATACGCATCCTCATATGGTCTCCATGGACGACGATCGCTTGCGTCAGGATTTTCGAACAGGCTTGGCACTGATGCGAAAACGGATGGGCTTTTCGCCGCGCTATTTCGCCTATCCCTACGGCGAGTACGACGCCAGGGTACGAAAAATCGCCGAGAGTTTCGGTTTCGATGCTATCTGCAACCAGAACGTCGGGGCCGTTTCCATGTCGAGCGACCGCTACGACCTCGACCGCATCGCCCTCACCGGCGATCCCAATCTTACAGCCAAACTCGCCATCCGCTATCTTCCGGCCCGATGGACCGCACCCCAAGCATGGCCCGAAGATGGCGTCGTCCACGAAGTGAAAGTACACGTTCCTGACATCGAACGAGGTATTGGATGGCTCTATCTGACCGGTTATGGATGGCAAAAAGTTTCGATCCGTGACCATTGGCTAGATATCACACTCGACAAACCCCTTCTAAAACGGCGAAGCCGGCTCATTTTAAAGCTTGATCACGATAAAATAAACACTAAAATTCTCGTCAAACCCTAAGGAGATATGATGGAAACCCTCGAGGAAGTCTACGATTACGCCAAAGAGCACATGGACAAGAGCATCGACGTCTTGAAAAAGGATTTCACCACGATCCGTACGGGCCGAGTCTCGACCCACATCGTCGACAATATCAAAGTCGACTACTACGGTACGATGACGCCCCTCAACCAAGTCGGTAGCGTCATCGCCACCGATGCGCAGACGATCACGATCAGCCCGTGGGAAAAGAGCCTACTGCCTGCGATCGAACACGCGATCCAAGAAGCCAACATCGGTGTCAATCCCAACAACGACGGCGAGACGATCAAGCTCTTCTTCCCGCCTATGACCGTCGAACAGCGCCAAGAAAGCGCCAAACAGGCCAAAGCGATGGGCGAAAAGGCAAAAATCGCGATCCGAAACATTCGCCGCGACGCCAACGACAAGATCAAGAAGATGGCCAAAGAGAAGCTGATCACCGAAGACGAAGAGAAAAAGGGGCTCGATCAGGTTCAAAAAATCACCGACGACTACGTCAAAAAGGTCGATGATCTGGTCAAAGCCAAAGAGCAAGAAGTCTTGAAGGTCTAAGCGTGGACGTAAAAAAGATCTATATGGACGCCGATGCCCTGCTGCACGGCCACTTCAAACTCAGTAGCGGTAACCACAGCGAATACTACCTCCAATCGGCCAAAGTCCTCGAAGACCCCAAAACCGCCAAATTGTTGGCCGAAGCGTTGGCCGATCAGATTCGCGACTACGGGTTGGAAGTCGATACCGTCTGCTCGCCCGCCATCGGTGGACTGATCGCAGGTTTCGCCCTGGCGACGGCACTGGATTGTCGCTATATCTTTACCGAACGAGTCAACGGTGTCATGACCCTTCGTCGAGGTTTTACCGTGAAAGAGGGCGAAAGGATCCTCATCTGCGAAGATATCGTCACCACCGGCGGAAGCGCGATGGAAGCGGCCGCGGAAGTGGCCCGTCTCGGAGCTGAAGTGGTCGGGTTCGCCGCCCTTGCCAACCGCGGTTTCTGTCAGCGGGTCGGTAGCGATCTACCCCGCAAACCCAACTGCAAACTCCCCGAGGACCAACCCTTTTTCGCGCTGGCCGATTTCGACTTTCCCATGTACGAGCCCGATCGGTGCCCTATGTGTCAGGCGGGTAGCGAAGCGATCAAGCCGGGAAGCCGGGGCAACTGACCATGGGACGCTGGCGAAAGGTCAAACAGGGCAAAGCCCAAATCTCCCCATCGACAAAAAAAGATGGATCGCCATCGAAAGCCAATCCGGATGAGCGATGCGCCCCCGTGACCCTTCGCCTCAAAGCCTTTCTGGTCGACAGCTTCATGATCACGATGCCCATTTTCTACGTCGTTATCTATCTGGTCATGGGAAGCCGCGAAGGTTTCCGAGACCATATGGGTCAAGGCTGGCTCATCATCCTTGCGCTCCACGCGACGGCGACCATCGCCTTTTGGGCCTTCAAAGCCCAAACGCCCGGTATGAAAGCCTACGAACTTTTCCTTCTCGACCCGACGACTCACGAACGGCCCGGTTTCGTGAAATTGCTCCTGCGCTATCTGATGATGCAGACGGCCATCCTCTCAATGTTTGGCCTTTTGATCCCCTTCGTACTCAAAAGCAGGGCCGCCTTGCACGATCTGGTATCGGGTACCTGTATCGTCTGGCGACCCGACGCTTGATGGACTGATGTTTTTCCGCCTGTCGGCCTTCTATCTCTTCTATTTCGCGGCCGTCGGCGTCTATGTCATCTTCTTCCCCAAAGCGCTGCAGATGGCGGGCTACGACAGCTGGCAGATCGGCCTACTCCTCTCGGCATCGCCTCTGATGCGATTTCTCGCACCCTTTCTTTTTCTTAGACATTTGAAACTCGACGAGCGTACCTTTTTGGGGGCGCTCCTTTTGATGAGCGGGGCGGTGGCCCTGTTTTTACCCGCACTCTCTCACTTTTACGCCCTGCTGGGCGTCAACCTTCTTTTCGGGGCCGTCATGAGTGTGACGCTCCCCTTCGTCGAAACCCAAGCTTTGGAAGAGCTGAGCAAAAGCCGCTACGGCAAAGCCCGGCTTTTCGGCTCCGTCGGCTTCATCGCCATCGCTTTGTGGCTGGGTCGCGTACTCGTCTCACCTTACGATGCCGTGTACTATCTGATCGGCACGATCTGGGCGACCTCGTTGTTTGGCGCCGCTATCGTCATCGGCCATCGAAACGCCACATCCCAAAAAGCATCCGACACACACGAATCTTTCGACATACTGGGACACTGGCCCCTATGGATCGCCTTTTTTCTGATGCAAGTGAGCTTCGGCGGCTTCTACAATTTTTTTACGATCTATGAAACGGCGCACGGCGTCAGTCTGGAGACGACAAGCTGGCTGTGGAGTTTCGGTGTCGTTTGCGAGATCGTCATGTTCTACTTCCAAGGGCCTTTACTCCACAAAAACCTACTCACCATCCTGAAAATCACGATCTTCGCCACGGCGGTGCGTTGGATGCTATTGTGGGCGTTTCCCGATCATCTGACGAT
Source organism: uncultured Campylobacterales bacterium (assembly GCA_964582435.1). GTDB lineage: Bacteria > Campylobacterota > Campylobacteria > Campylobacterales > Hydrogenimonadaceae > Hydrogenimonas. The sequence goes on along the minus strand of CAZORY010000065.1, from coordinate 1,826 downwards.
CGTTTTCGCCGCCCAAAGCCTTCATGCACTCAGTTTCGCTCTCTATCACACCACCGCCATCACACTGCTACACACCCTCTATCACCGAAAAGCGTTGGTGCAGCAATTCTTTCTGGGCATCTCCTACGGTCTGGGTGGATTCGTCGGTGCGGTGTTGGCCGGTCGGCTTTACGGGCCCGATCTCTTTTTTTACGAAAGTCTGATCGCTTCGGGTGCGTTTGCGATCCTCTTCGTCCGACAAAAAAGAAATTTTAGAAATATCGTTGTATAGTATCGACAACATTATTTAGCAGGAGGTATGAAATGAAAAGATTCTCGCTCGTCGCGATGGCGATGCTCTCGCTCTCGGCCCTCACGCTCAACGCCGACAGTTTGGGGGGCGAAATCGGTGTGGGCGCCTGGCAGCACGATCCTAGCGGATGGATCAAATATCCCAACTATGTTCCGGACAATCAAAGTAAACTCGATCTTGACGGCGACCTCAATCTAGATAGCGATGCGGATATCTACGCTTATGCCAAATTCGAACATCCCATCCCCATCATCCCCAACGTTCGCGTCGCGTATCAGCGCAACCATACCGCAGGGGATGGGCGAATCAGTCGACAGTTCACCTTTGGCGACATAACTTATAGCGCCAACGAACCTGTCCATTCGGAAACCAAATTCGACACGATCGACGGGACGTTGTATTACGAAGTGATCGATATGGGTATCGACCTGGATATCGGTCTGACCGCCCGCTATATCGATGGCCATGCCCAAGTACGGGCCAAAGACATATCGGGCAAAGTGGTCAACGAAGACAAGGATTTCACATTCGTGGCTCCGATGCTCTACGCCAACGTTCGCATTCCCATCCCTCTCGTCGAAGGCCTCAGTATCGATGCCGAGGGTAACGGCATCGGATACGACGGCAACGCCTTGTACGACATCCAAGGCAGTATCCGTTACATCATCACGATGGGCCTTGGCGTAGAAGCAGGCTATCGCTACGAGAAGATCAAACTCGACGATGTGAACGATGTGGATGCCGATGTCGAATTCAGCGGTTTCTACGGTGGCGTCGTTTGGGATTTTTGATCGCTACTTGAAAGTAACGATCTGTTCAAGGGGCAATCGGACTTTGTTCGGCGGCTCCTCGGCCCTATAACCGAAGGCGACGATCAGAGCCAACTGCTCTTGGGCCACGTCCATCTCCAACAACGCTTCGATCTTCTCCTTTTCGAACCCTTCGATCGGACAACTGTCGATGCCCATCGTCATCGCACCCGTCATCATGTTGGCGGCCGCGATATAGCACTGCTTCATCGCCCATTGGGCCAATCCCTCCTTTTTGAAACGTTCGGCCGCGAATGTGTCGTAGATTTGAAAATAGGCTTCGATCTTCTCTTGGGGCAGTTCGCGACGACTCAGCATCGCCCGAGAATAGTCTCCCCCAGGCGCCAGAGGTGAAACGATCGTCTTGATCAATAGTAGGTCGCTACAATCGGTAATCTGAGGTTGATTCCAACAAAGAGGACGGATTTTCTCCTTCAGCACTTCGTCACGGATCACCAGAAAACGCCACGGCTCCATACCGAACGAAGAGGGTGAGAGACGCCCGATCTCCAAAATCGCCGTTCTCTCCCGTTGCGGGATCTTTCTTTTGGGGTCGAAACGCTTGCACGCATATCTTTGGCTCATCGCCTCCATGAAACACTCGATGTTTTGCATCGCTTACCTCCAGATGTTTTGGTTGAGTTTAAGCTGTTCGACAAGCCCGAAAATACGTTGAAAATTTTGCAGATAGCGTCTGAAATTTTCCAGACCCCCGATTGGCTCGA
>CAZORY010000064.1:0-9091 GCA_964582435.1 uncultured Campylobacterales bacterium | reverse complement strand
AAGATGGGGGTCGAAATTTTGGAGAGTTCGGTAGGATTGGTGGCCACCAACACGATCGATGTGGACGATGCGACGGCGGAAAAGGTGGAGAAATTGATCGACATGCTCGAAGAGGACGACGATGTCCAGAATGTCTACCATAATATGGAATGAGTGGATGTTATCTCACAATTTACTTTCGTTAATCACTTTGATTGTACAATAACCCCCATAAACTCTGAAAAAAGGAAACCGATGAAAAAACTTGTCATTGCAGGACTCAGCGCGGCGACGCTGGCGCTCTCTCTTCCCGCCGCCGATGTGCTGGCGACGGTCAACGGCGAAAAAATCACGAAAGAAGAGGTCCAGCGAGTTCTGGCCTCCATGGGCGCGCGTACGACCTACGACGCTCTTCCCGCCGATGTTAAAAAGAGGGTGCTCGATCAAGTGATCGAACAACGATTGCTGCAAGAAAAGGCTCTCAAAAGCGGCATCGAAAGGGACAAGGAGTATAAAGAGGCGTTGGCCAAACTGAAAAAGAAACTGGCTTTGGACGTTTGGATGAAAAAAGAGCTCGACAAGATCCACGTCAGCGATGCCGAAGCCAAGAAGGCCTACAACGAGCATAAACAGGCTTTCAAGCGACCCGAAACGGTCCACGCTCGCCATATCCTGGTCAAAACCGAAGCGGAAGCCAAGCAGATCATCGCGGAGTTGAACAAGACCCCTAAAGCACAGCTCAAAGAGAAGTTCATCCAATTGGCCAAGAGTAAATCGACGGGGCCTAGCGCCAGTCGTGGCGGCGATCTCGGGACCTTCGGCCGCAAACAGATGGTCAAGGCTTTCAGCGACGCCGCGTTCGCGTTGAAAGCGGGCGAGTACACCAAAACGCCCGTACATACGCAGTTTGGCTATCACGTCATCTTCGTTGAGGAAAAGCATCCGGCCCAGACCATACCGTTCAGCCAGGTCAAGGAGCGCATCAAACAGAATCTGAAGATGGAAAAGTTCAAAGAGAAGATGCAAAAGATCGCCCAAGGTCTCAAAGCCAAGGCGAAGATCAAATATTATCAATAATTTCGAAGGGGAGGGTCTCTCATGTCCTTGATTTCCGACTATGTAGCTCCCGGCGTCGCGACCGGCGACGATGTGCAGAAGATTTTCGAAATCGCCAAAGCGAACGAGTTCGCGCTCCCGGCGGTCAACGTCGTCGGGACCAACTCGATGAACGCGGCGATGGAAGCGGCCAAGACCGTTCGATCACCCATCATCGTCCAGTTCAGTCACGGTGGTGCGAGTTTCGTCGGCGGCAAAGGGATCGATGGGGAGAAAGCGGCCGTATTGGGTGCGATCAGCGGTGCGCAGCATGTCCATACGATGGCGGAAGCCTATGGCATTCCAGTCATCTTGCATACCGACCACGCTGCTAGAAAGTTGCTACCGTGGATCGATGCATTGTTGGAAGCTAGCGAGCAGCACTTCGCCAAAACGGGCAAGCCCCTTTTTAGTTCCCATATGATCGATCTGAGCGAAGAGCCGCTGGAGCGAAACATCGAAACGTGCAAAGTCTATCTGGAGCGCATGAGCAAGATGGGTATGACGCTCGAGATCGAATTGGGCATTACCGGTGGGGAAGAGGATGGTGTGGACAATACAGACGTGGACAACAAACTTCTCTATACCCAGCCTGAAGAGGTCGCTTACGCCTACGAAGAGTTGAAGAGAGTCAGCGACCGATTCACGATCGCCGCGTCGTTCGGTAACGTCCATGGCGTCTACAAACCTGGTAACGTCGTGCTTCGCCCAGAGATTTTGGACAATTCCCAAAAATATATCGAAGAGAAGTACAAAACCGCACCCAAACCGGTCAATTTCGTCTTTCACGGCGGGAGCGGTTCGGCGATCGAAGATATCAAAGCCGCCATTCGCTACGGCGTGGTGAAGATGAATATCGATACCGACACGCAGTGGGCCTTCTGGGCCGGTGTGAAAGGGTATATCGAAAAATATCACGATTATCTTCAAGCTCAAATTGGAAACCCCGAAGGGGACGACAAACCCAACAAAAAGTATTACGATCCCCGCAAATGGCTGCGTGAAGGGGAGAAATCGATGGTCGAACGTCTGAAAACAGCCTTCGAAGATCTCAACTGCATTGGACGCTACTGAGACCCTTTTCCCACCCTCTCGGGTGGACGCTTTCGTGCTTCACGGCCGAAGTTTCTACGTCAAGCGCGACGATCTGATCGATACTTATCTTGGCGGCAACAAATATCGAAAACTTTTCGAACTCCTTCGAACACCTTCCGAGCGTTACGATCGCCTCGTCAGTTACGGCGGTGCCCAAAGCAACGCGATGCTGGCGATGGCCGCTCTCGCACGTCGTAAAGGATGGTCTTTCGACTACTATGTCAAAACGCTGCCCGTATGGCTGAAACATGCCCCCACAGGCAATCTGGCCCATGCACTCTCCTTGGGTATGAGACTCTATGAAGTTCCCCACGAATGTTTCGATGAGACGATAGAAAAGGTGCGTGAAAAGATGGAGGTGAAACGATGCTTCGTCTCCCAAGGGGGTGCGGATGCAAGAGCGGCCGAAGGCGTACGACGTCTCGCGAAGGAGATCGAGATATGGCAGAAACGACGGGCCTTCGATCGGCTGGTGGTGGCGACCCCCTCCGGTACAGGGACTACCGCTTGGTTCCTACGCGGTGCACTGCCCGAAGAGGTGGAGGTGGTGACGACGCCAGTCGTAGGCGATCGTGAAATCTTGAAGCGACAGTTGCTAAGACTCCATCCTTCAGGCATGGCGACGGCACCTAGAATTCTCGATCGATGGGGGAAATGGCCTTTCGCCAAGCCTCGAAAGGCATATCTGGAAATTTGGGACAAGCTTCGCCGTGCCGGCATTCTTTTCGATCTTATCTACGCACCCAGGATGTGGCTGGAAATCCTCGAAGCCGTCGACGACTTCGATGCGCCCGTTCTCTACGTACACAGTGGAGGCGTGAGCGGCAACGAAACCCAACTGGCCAGATATCGCCACTTAGGAATGTGAATTTTCGAGCTCCGGGGCCTCATATCGTTTCGATCGGCGCCACATTCAAACTTTTAAAAGTTATTCTGTTCTACAATTAATCTATACTGCAACAAGGTGGATTCATGGAAAACATGGTGGCAGAAAGTGTCAAATATATGATTCTCGGTATGGGAATCGTCTTCGTCTTCCTCTACATTATGGTCGTAGTCCTGCAACTACAGGCGAAGTTGATCGCGAAGTACTTTCCTGAAAAAGCGGCGGAACCGGCGCCTTCGCCCGGTGCTTTGAGCAAGAAGAAAGTGGCTGCGATCATCGCTGCGATCCAACACCATAAAAATAGACATTAACAACCCCTTCTAAAAGGAACCCCATGGCCAAAAAGAAAAAATATATCGACGTGATGGACACCACCTTCAGGGACGGATTCCAATCCGTTTTCGGAGGACGTGTGTTGATGGATGATTTCCTTCCTGCGGTGGAAGCCGCCAAAGCGGCGGGAATCACCCACTTCGAGTTCGGAGGTGGCGCGAGATTCCAGAGCCTCTTCTTCTATCTTCAGGAGAACGCCTTCGAAATGATGGACAAGTTTCGTGAGACGGTCGGTCCGGACGCGAACCTCCAGACACTCGCACGGGGCATCAATACCGTCATGTTGGATACGGGTAGCAGGGAGATGATCGACCTGCATGCCAAACTTTTCAAAAAGCACGGGACGACGACGATCAGAAACTTCGACGCCCTCAACGATGTGGACAATCTCGCATATAGTGCCGAGTGCATCAAAAATCACGGCCTCAAGCACGAAGTGGTCGTGACGATCATGGACCTACCTCCCGGATGTCATGGAGCACATGACGCGAAATTCTATGAAAAGGTGTTGCGTAGAATTCTCGATTCGGGGCTTCCTTTCGATAGCGTCTGTTTCAAAGACGCCAGCGGGACCTCCAACCCCAACAAAGTCTACGAAACGATCAAGATGGCCCGCAAACTGCTACCGGAGGGAACGCACCTTCGTCTTCATACCCATGAAACGGCCGGCGTGAGTGTGGCGTGCTATTTGGCGGCCCTGGAAGCCGGTGTCGACGGAATCGATATGGCGGCCCATCCCGTCAGTGGCGGCACCAGTCAACCCGACATTTTGACGATGCTTCACGCGACCAAAGGGGGCGATTACGATCTGGGTGGCCTCGAACTCGAAAAGATCCTCGAATATGAAGAGGTACTCAACGACTGTCTGAAAGATTACTTCATCCCGCCGGAAGCGACGCAAGTCTCTCCTCTCATCCCCTTTTCGCCGATGCCCGGCGGGGCGCTGACGGCCAATACCCAAATGATGCGCGATAGCGGTATTTTGGATAAATATCCCGAAGTGATTCGCGCGATGCAGGAAGTGGTCGAAAAAGGCGGATACGGAACCTCTGTAACACCCGTCTCTCAATTTTATTGGCAACAAGCGTTCAACAACGTCATGTTCGGTCCCTGGAAAAAGATCGCACCCGGTTACGGCCGCATGGTCTTGGGGTATTTCGGCAAGACGCCGGCCGAACCGGATCCCGAAGTGGTCAAGATCGCAGCCGAACAACTCAAGCTGGAACCGACCAAAGAGAATCCTCTCGACATCGCCGATCGCGACGAAAGTAAATCGATCGCTTACTGGACGAAGGTGCTTGAAGATGAAGGCATCGAAGTGACTGAAGAGAACATTTTCATCGCCGCTTCGTGCGACAAGAAAGGGATCGCGTTCCTCAAGGGTGAATCCCCGTTGATGGTACGCAAAAAAGGTTTGATGGAAGAAGAAACGAAAAAGGATGGAAACATGAGTAAAGCTACAGGTGTATACACGGTCGTCGTCGATGGTCAGAAATTCAAAGTGGAAGTGGCGGAGGGCGATGCGGACATCGTCGTTCAGGAAGTGAAACAAGAAGCCACCAAACCGGCACCCGCTCCCGAAAGTGAAGTACCTGCCGAAAACGCGCCCGGATTGACCGAAGTGGTGGCACAGGTACCCGGAAACGTCTGGAAAATCGTCAAAAATCCCGGCGATAGCGTCGAAGAAGGTGAAGTGATCATGATTCTCGAAGCGATGAAGATGGAGATCGACGTGCCGTCTCCCAAAGCGGGGACGATCGCCAAGATCAACGTGTCGACGAACCAGGCGGTGACGGAAGGTCAGGTACTGGCACTGGTCGAGTGAGGGTGGTGATATGAAAAAACATATCGTGGCGGCACTGCTGCTCTTTTTCGCACTCTTTGCGTCCAACGCGTTAGCGAGCGAGTCACACGTTGCGCCCGCGGCGGTCGAAACGACGGCGGTGCAACAGGATCAAGCCCATGATAAAGGGGTGTGGGAACTCCTCAAGTCTTTTTATAAAACGACTGGTATCTACGCGTTCACCACACCCCAACCCGACGTGGTCAACGGCGAGGGCGAGAAGGTGGATGCGTTTCATCAAACCTGGGGCCGACTCATCATGATCGCCATCACGCTCCTTCTTTTCTATCTGGCGATCGCCAAAGGTTTTGAACCGCTGCTTTTGCTACCCATCGGTTTCGGTGGCTTGCTCGCCAACATTCCATTCGCGAACATGACGGCGGACGAAGGATTCTTGGGGGTTATCTATCACGCCGGTATCGCCAACGAATTCTTCCCGTTACTTATCTTCATGGGGGTCGGTGCGATGACCGACTTCGGCCCGATGTTGGCCAACCCCAAAACGGCTCTGTTGGGAGGCGCCGCACAGTTTGGAATCTTTGGAACGCTGGTCGGTGCGGCGGCATTGAGTCAATATACGCCGCTTTTCGATTTCAGTCTCCAAGATTGTGCGGCGATCTCGATCATCGGGGGCGCCGACGGTCCGACCTCGATCTTCATCGCGACCAAATTGGCCCCCGATTTGTTGGGTGCGATCGCGGTGGCGGCCTACTCCTATATGGCCTTGGTTCCTGTGATCCAACCGCCCATCATGAAAGCGCTCACTTCCAAAGAGGAACAGCAGATCGTGATGAAACAGCAGCGAAAAGTACATCGTCTCGAAAAACTTTTCCTCCCCTTGATCGTCCTTGGACTTTCGATACTTCTACTTCCCGAATCCACGCCTTTGATCGGTGCATTCACCTTCGGCAATTTCGCCAAAGAATCGGGCGTCGTCGATCGCCTCAGCGATACGATGCAAAACGCCCTCATCAACATCGTCACGATTCTTTTGGGCTTGGGCGTCGGATCGAAACTTGCCGCCGAAAAGTTTTTGGTAGGCGATACGTTGGGGATTTTGATCTTGGGCCTCGTCGCGTTCGCTGTCGGCACGGCAGCCGGTGTTTTGATGGCTAAAGTGATGAACAAATTCTCCGATGAACCCATCAACCCGCTCATCGGAGCGGCGGGCGTTTCCGCCGTACCGATGGCGGCACGGGTCGTCAACAAAGTGGGCATGGACGCCAAGCCTGGTAACGTTTTGTTGATGCATGCGATGGGACCCAATGTCTCCGGGGTTATCGGCTCGGCCGTCGCGGCAGGTGTTTTGATATCTATCTTTAGTTGATCCTTCATCTCTGAAACACAGATCGCACCTTTTCGATCGAATCGAAGAGGTGCGAGGATACTACCGAAGGGGATGAGGACCTTCGTTTGGGACGTCATCCTTCGTTCTCTCTAGGTTCATGTTCTGGACGCTTCTTCTGTTTTCTACTCGAATCTCATCGGCCCAAAGGATCGTCGTGACCTAGAAAATATCATAGATGGAAGTTTGGAACAACTTATCGTGTTTTGCAGGGGATGTGTAAGCATGAGTGGTGCGGACGAGAGGACTTGAACCTCCACGGGCTAACGCCCACTAGAACCTGAATCTAGCGCGTCTACCAATTCCGCCACGTCCGCGGGAATGGGAGTGAAAGTATACAAAAGCCTACTTAAATATTTGTTTAAATAGAATACGATACTAAAAGACCAACAATGGGAGGGATGATGCTGCTGATCAAAACGACGGAGGCCGGATTCGACGAAACTTTCGAGAAACTACTCGAACGTGGCGCCATGGATATGGAAGAGGTCGCCGGAATCGTCTCCGGTATCCTCAAGGAGGTCCGGACCGAAGGGGATGCTGCGCTGATGCGACATATCACGAAGTTCGATCGATGGGAACCGAAAAGTGCGAATGATCTACTGGTCGATCCAGAAAGCATGAAAGCGGCCTACGAGGCACTCGACCCGAAGCTTCGGGAGGCTTTGCATCTGGCCTACGATAGGATCGAAGCTTACCATGAAAAGCAGATGCCCAAAAGCTGGATCGACTTCGACGAAGCGGGCAACACCCTGGGGCAGAAAGTCACACCTGTCGATCGGGCGGGACTTTACATCCCTGGCGGTAAAGCGGCGTATCCTAGCTCGTTGTTGATGAACGCGATTCCCGCCATCGTCGCCGGCGTGAAAAAGATCGTCGTCGCCACTCCGACACCGGACAACGAAATCAATCCGTTGGTCTTGGCGGCGGCACACCTTTGTGGGATCGAAACGATGGTCAAAGTAGGGGGTGCCAGCGCGATCGCGGCGATGGCTTACGGGAGTGAAACGGTGCCCAAAGTGGATGTCGTGACCGGGCCGGGCAATATCTTCGTCGCTACGGCCAAAAAGCTCGTATTCGGAGAGGTCAATATCGATATGATCGCCGGCCCCAGCGAGATAGGGATACTCGCCGACGGCACGGCGATTCCGGAGTATCTGGCGATCGATCTGCTCTCCCAAGCGGAACACGACGAGATGGCGAGCTCGATATTGATCACACCGGACGAGGCATTGGCCGAGGCGGTCAGGGAGCTTGTCTACGTAGAACTTGCCAAACTCGAAAGGGAGTTGATCGCCAGACGATCGATCGAAGAGCGAGGGGCGATCATCGTAACGGAAACGATGGAAGAAGCGGTGGCACTGATGAATCGAATCGCACCCGAGCACTTGGAGGTAATGACGGCCAACCCCTTCGAGCTGCTGCCGAGCATACGGCATGCCGGAGCGATCTTCATGGGGCATTTCACACCCGAGCCGATCGGCGACTATATCGCCGGCCCCAACCATACGCTTCCCACCGGCGGGACGGCAAGGTTCTACTCACCGCTGAGTGTGGAGAACTTTTTGAAAAAGTCTTCGATCATCGCGATGAGCGAGGCAGGTATCCAACGCATCGGTGAAGCGTGTGCCATGCTGGCGCATACGGAAGGATTGACGGCGCACGAGCGGTCGGTACGGGTACGATTGGATCGAGAGTCGTAGCGGTAATCTAGTGGATACCGACCTTTTCGAAAATCTTTTTCTCCAAAGAGGAGAGTGGTAAGCGATCGAGTCGGTCGATGGCGATCCATTGGCCCTCGAGCCTCTCGAAATCTTCGATCCGCCAGACCGATGCGATGCGTCGAAAGTGGGTGTAGTCATGGACGATTTCGCACACCTTCTCTCCCTCTCTAGGTTGGCTTTCGCATTGGGGTAGTTCCCACAATCCGCCCAACATTTCACTCTCTCTTCGCTGCATCAGTAAGTTTCTATCGGCGATGGCCAACAGATAGTGGGTCCGTTTGACGGGGCGGGCCCGTCGCTTTTTAGGCGCCGGGTAGCGTTCCCAGTCATCTTGCCCTAGGCACTCGTTCGCGAGAGGGCATCGGTGACAGCGCGGCGCCTTGGGGAGGCAGACGCTCGCACCCAGATCCATCATCGCTTGATTGTAACGATAAGCATCTTCGCGATCGAGCATCCGATCGGCCAGTGCCCAGAGTTGGCCTTCGGTGGCGCGCTCTTTGGCGAAAAATCGAAAAAGAATCCTTTTGACGTTGGCATCCAAAACAGGTAGGCTAGCTCCCGTGCTGAAGCAAGCGATAGCGTGGGCCGTACTTTTGCCGATACCGGGAAGTTGGACCAGACTCGCCACGTCGGTCGGAAGGTCGGGGGCGGCGATGCGAGCGGTCTGGTGGATGTAGCGCGCCCTTCGATAGTAGCCCAGGCCTTGCCAGGCATGTAGTACGTCATCGAGGGATGCCTCTGCGACGTGTGTAAGGGAAGGAAAGCGTTCCAAAAAGGGAAAATAGAAGCGC
>CAZORY010000063.1:0-9301 GCA_964582435.1 uncultured Campylobacterales bacterium | reverse complement strand
CTATCTTGAAGAAGTACGGTCTGCGTGCGACACTCTTTCTCGTCACCGAATGGGTCGAAGAGGCTTCCAAAAAAAGAACCGCATTCAATCCTCTGCCACACAAACAAGCCAAACAAGCCCTCAAGTACGATCCGGCGAGCGTGATCCTCGGATGGAACGACATCGAACGTATGAGCGACGTTTTCGATTTTCACTCCCATACCCATTCCCACAGAGACTTCTACTTCGGCAAAACGTATGATTGGGCCGAAGAGTTCGAACGCTCCCAGACGATTCTCAAAGATCGCCTGGGTTACACGAGCCGCCACCTATGTTGGCCAAGAGGCGCATTCGATGAAAAAACGCTAAAATTAGCCAAAAATTTTTATCGAAACTGCTATTCGACGATACGCGGTGTCAATGTCTCGGACGGTCAAGGAGATATGATCAAGCGAATCGCTGCCAAAAAAGAGGCGAACTGGTTGGCGAAACAACTTTTCATCTTTTCCACACCTCTTATAGGTGCGATTTACAGCAAGGTCAAGCCGGTATGATCGATTTGAACGGGAAAAAAGTCTTGTTGGTACGCAACGACAACATAGGCGATCTCATCTGTACGACACCGGCCATAGAAGCATTGAAAAAACATTATTCCCAAGCAGAGGTCGATATCGTCGTCAACAGTTACAATCGTATGGTTTTGGATGGGTTCGCTTTCATCGACCGCATCTATAGCTATACGAAACCGAAACATCGAAAGAGCATCTATCGAAAAATAGCGGCCGGGGCTGGAAAAACAGCCATGTTGTGGCAAATTCGTAAAAAACGTTACGACGCAGTCGTGATTTTCCGCGGTGGCTACTCCCGCTCGGCCGAACTGTTCGCTAAAATTGCCGGAGCACCAATCCGCATCGGTGTCAAAAACCCTAAAGGCGAAGACACCATCACCCACCCCGTGAACCCCCAAACCAATCGCCATGAAGTGGAGTTTTGCTTCGATTGCCTGGCCCATTTCGGAATCGACTACGACGGTGAAAAAACCTATTTTCCCATCGAATTGCAAACGAGCCAGACCTTTGCCTCCTATCACGACGCCATTTTGTTTCATATCTCATCCAGAGTGGCCGAAAACCGCTACGATATGGAAAAGTTCCGACAGCTCTTTTTACATCTGAAAGATCGTAGAATCCTCGTCAGTGCCGAGCCACAAGATTGTCGAAAAGCTCTTTGGCTTCAAGAACAAACCCATGCGACCTTCATTCCCACCTCATCCTTGAAAGAGTTGGCCGCTCTCGTGCACCGCGTCGAGCGCTTCGTCACACTTGACGGAGGCGCCTTGCACATCGGGCCAGCCGTGGGAACACCTACGATCGCACTGATCGGCAAAACCGATATCTCGCGATGGCATCCCTGGGGCTATCGTGATCTGACCCTCTCATCACCCACCGATCGTGCGGCGGACATTCCCATCGACGCCATCATCGAAAAAATCGAGGAGATCGATTGAAACTCTTCTATCGTATGTTGTTCAACCGCTATGTCGCCAATCATCCCCGACAGATCCGTCCCATTACCGAACTCGATCATATACCTCGTACGATTCTCGTCATCTCCAATACGGCGTTGGGCGATACGATACTCTCTACGCCAGCGATCAAGTCTTTGAAGCGATCGTTCCCTACGACCAACGTCGTCGCCTTGATTCATAAAAACTATCTACCGCTTTTGCGAAATTTCCCTTATATCGATACGATCGTTCCCTACCATGGCGGTTATAAAAAGTTTCTAAGAACCATTCGAACGATCCGGAAAGTACGTCCCGAAATGACACTAATATTTCATGGTAACGGTCCTCAGGATATACAATTGGCGGTCATGAGCGGTTCGAAATATATTCTCAAGCATCCGACCGACAGTCCATTGAAGAAATATCTCTCGTATGATTTTGAAAAAAAATACCAACACACGATCGAGGACAGACTCGATTTGGTCCGAAAAATCGGTGGCACCGTCATCGATAGGGAGATGTCGCTTCCACCACTGCGTACCGACGGCGCACCTGTCGATAGGTTCAAAGCCCTCGATGGAGCCATAGGGTTTCAAATCGGCGCATCGTATGGATATAGAAGATGGCCGAAAGAGTATTTCGTCGAATTGGCAAAAAAGATCCTCGCCACGACCGATCACAAGATCGTCATCACGGGCTCTAAAGACGAACAAAAGGATGCGCAATACATTGTAGATAAACTCGCCACGCCACAGGTATTCAACATGTGCGGCCGATGCACCATCGAAGAACTACCCTATTTGATCGACAGATTCTCTCTCTTGGTCACGAACGACACAGGCCCCATGCATCTTGCCATCGCTTTGAAAAAACCGACTTTGTCACTCTTTCATTCCATGTCGGATCCTCGTATCATAGGCCCCTATCAGGATGGGCATATCCATCGCGTGATCCAAAGCGGCTTCGTCGACGACTCGAAAGATCGACCCAAGAAAAAGAGAAATGATTTGGCAATGAGGTATATTGAAGTGGATGAAGTTTTCGATACCTTGCTTGAAATGTTGAAAAACGAACCGAAGATGGAAAACGCGACGGCTCATGAGTGAAAAACTGCTTTTCATATCCGATAAATTCGACGATCAACCCCATAGCGCCATAGATGCCATATTCAAAAAATATCTTCCACGTTTCATGGATACCACCGTTCTCGTTTTCGAAAAACAAGGCATGCACTGCATGTCATCCAATCACATCGTCGTTCCTTATCACCAACGTGACACGCTTACGAAAAAAATCGATTTGAACCGTTTCGATTACATCATAGTGCGCAATCGTTTCGATATCTTGCGTCAGATTCTCAAAACAAGGAATCCTCGTCAAAAGATCGGTTTCCAACTCTCTTTCCCTCACTCTTATCGCAGACTATACGAAGCACGGTATCATCGTCGATCCATATTGAGAAAGCAAATCGAATACTTCTTTAAAAATCGATACGAAAAAGGATTGATCCAATCATGCGATTTTTTTCTTCCCATTTCGCAGGAGATGATCCTTCGTTTTTTCCCTGACATTACCATTCCTTGGATGGCTCTTCCTCTTGGAATCGATCCGGACCTTACGATCGATCCTCCCCAGACTGTTACGACCGATACACTCCGTATGGTTTACATCGGAACGATCGATCCACTCCGTCAATTCAATCGCTTCCTATCTTGGCTCATTCCTTTTGCCAATAAACAATGGGCACTGGATATCTTCTCCCCTCACCGTGATCATCTGGACAAAACGCTGATGAAAAAGTTACACGCACATATCCATTTTCAAGGATATGTGCCAAGGAATGAAATCCTTTCTCTTCTGAATCGTTACGATGTGGGTCTCTTTCACGTTCCCTCCAGCGATCTTTACGACGTGGCATCCCCTACCAAAGTGATGGAGTACTATCAAGCTGGAATTCCCGCTTGGATGTCTTCCATTCCTGAATGTACCGAACTATTCGATGAAGAATCTGGGTTCATATCCACGTTCGATGCCTCAGGTATTCAACGTTCTTTCAAGAAAATCCTTCAAACACCTCGATCCGTTTTCCATGAAATGGGTAGGCGTGGGCAACGAATTTTATTGGAAAAGAGAAACTATTCTAAAATGGCTGAAGATCTTCGAAACTATTTAAGAAAACTTTCCGATGGAAATGATCGAGAAGAGAGGACATAAATGAGATTCATGAAACGATTGTGGCTGCAAAGAAATCCTAGAATCACCCTCTTTCTCAATTTCGTTTTTGTTCTTTATGTCTTTATGTTGCCTCTCTCCAAAGCTTTCATTCTCTCTACCGCTCCTTGGATCATCGTCATACTTTGGATTCTCGAAGGAGGGATGAAAGAGAAATGGAACACGATCAAACAACCTCCCCTCATCTATCTCATACTTTTTTTGATATGGTCAGCACTTTCAATCTTATGGAGCCTCAACACGGATGCGGGACTTCACGTATTGAAATTTTACATCGCTTTCGTGATACCGACGATCGCTTTCGCTACTTTCTTGAAAAGCTCTTTTTACAAACCCCTCATCTACGCATTTATTGTATCGATGGTTATCAACGAGATACTATGTTATGGTATTTTCTTCGAATGGTGGCATTTTCACGACAGGTCACCCGCTTATCCCACACCACCCAAAATCGATCATATCCGTTACAGTATATTTCTTGCCATTACGCTCGTCATCCTATTATGGCAACTTCTATCAAACTCATCATCCAAATGGGTGAGAATATCCGAAGGTATTTTCTTTGTCTCAGCGTTTGCCAACCTTTTCGTCAATGGAGGGAGGACCGGTCAAGTGGCATTTGTTTTCGCTGTTTTCGTTTTCTTTCACACCATGAAACTTCTCTCATGGCGACGCACCGTGCTACTGACTCTTTTACTGTTCTTATCTATTGTTACCGCCTACAAGATTTCTCCTGTCTTTCAAACAAGAGCGAATCAAGCACTCTCCGATATGACGCGAGTCATCAAGCATCACGATTTCCACGGTTCTTGGGGCAATAGACTCGCGATCTACGCTACGACACTTCATGCCATCGAACGAAAACCTGTACTAGGATATGGTCTAGGATCCTTCAAAGAAGCTATCGAAGGTCTCAAAAATTCGATATCAAAAGATTTTTGGCATATTGGCATGAATCTTTCAAGTCCCCACAACGATTTTTTATATGTGACACTACAATCCGGGTTACCCGCTCTGTTTTTATTGGCTCTTTTCTTCACGGCCCTCTTGAAGACTCATCCAAAAGAGACTCGAGACAAAGCAGTTTTTTATGCGATTTTAATGATCTTGTTCTTCTCGATGATGACCAATTATCTTTTGAAAAATAATACGACGGGATTGATGGCCTTTTTGTTCGGATATTTCTTGAACAGTTACTATGCAAGGCAAGGACGTTCGCTTTGATCCACCTCGTTCTTATTCGAAAAAAGAAAAAGTTTTCGGGGGGAGCCGAAAACTATTTTCATCGTCTAAGGGACGTACTGTCATCTTCCATGCCACTTACGACACTCGATCCCTTATCTTCTTTCTATCTTCCCTCTTGGCTGAACGTCATTTTTTTCAACTACCGTACATGCCGACATAAACATGCGTACGATCTTTATTTCTCCCTTGAGCGCATCACCTGCCCGGATATCTACCGAGCGGGGGACGGGGTGCATAAAGCCTTTTTGAAAACCAAGGGTTTCACTCTCAACCCTCTTCATCTGACTTACCTCTGGCTTGAAAAGCGCACCTTCGCGAATGCCAAAATCATCATCGCCAACTCCCGAATGGTCAAATCCCAGATTCTGGAACACTATCCGATCGACGAAAACAAAATCGTCGTCATCTACAACGGCGTACCGATCCCGGACACTTTCGATGCCGCCAAGGCCAAAGAGTCTCTGGCCAAAGAGTTTGCCATCGAC
Organism: uncultured Campylobacterales bacterium; assembly: GCA_964582435.1. Taxonomy (GTDB): domain Bacteria; phylum Campylobacterota; class Campylobacteria; order Campylobacterales; family Hydrogenimonadaceae; genus Hydrogenimonas. The sequence continues at coordinate 3,853 of CAZORY010000063.1, read as the reverse complement.
GCGAGTCGGCCCATCGTTCTCTTCGTCGGAAGTGGGTTCGCACGCAAAGGGGTGAAAGAATATCTGCACATCCTATCCCGTATCGACGCCCCGTTTACGGCGTTCGTCGTAGGAAAAGAAAAACATTTGAAACAATATCGACGGCTCGCCGAGACGTTAGGAGTGGGCGAGCGTATCATCTTTACCGGCCCCAGAAAAGATGTGACGACCTTCTATGCCGCTTCCGATATTTTTCTCTTTCCTACCCATTACGAACCTTTCTCCAATGTCGTTCTCGAAGCGATGAGCTATGCCATACCCACTTTTACGACCCGTCAAAACGGTGCCGCCGAGATCTTGCCCAAAGAGTACGTGATGGAAAACCCCGACGATGCGAATGTCATCGAAAAAATAGAAGCACTCCTCAACGATGAGAATCGACTGACGGATGCCAAACGGCAGGCCCGATCGATCGCCGAAAACTACAGCATAGAACGCAACGTCCAAGAAACGGTGCATATCATCCATCGAGTCATGCACCAAATCTCCTCCGAAGCGACGACGCATGAAACAAACTAAACGTATCGGAATCTTCGACAGCGGCGCAGGCGGCTTGACGGTCGCAAAAAGTATCGTCGAACATCGTTTTTTCGACGAGATCATCTATTTCGGCGATACGGCCAGGGTCCCCTACGGCACCAAAGATCCGACGACGATCACCCGTTACGCCCTAGAAGCGCTGGAATTTTTCAAAAACTTCGACATCGATCTACTGATCACGGCATGCAACTCCGTCAGCGCCTACGCACTCCAAGAACTTCGAGCCAACGCCGATTTTCCGATCTACGGCGTCATCGATCCGGGCGTCAGGGCGCTCGAACGTCGCAATCTTGCCAAATCGGCTCACATTCTTATCCTCGGTACCCGTGCCACGATCGCCAGCGGCCGCTACCAAAGAGGGATCGAACGTTTGGGCTTTCAAAGCTTTGATGCGATCGCCCCTAGCTTGTTGGTGCCCATCGTCGAAGAGGGGCTCTTCGACGGACCGGTCCTTTCGAGTACCTTGCACCACTATTTTCATCGCCTCCAGCCACCCGATGCCGTGATTCTTGGCTGCACCCATTTTCCACTGATCGCCGATGCGATCGGCGAGTACTTTCCAAGCCGTCCGCTCCTCATCCACTCCGGAGAAGCGATCGCCGAAGCGTTGGAGCGTGAAGGGTACGAACGCCATCGGGTCACGGTCAGCCAACTGCGCATTTTCGCTTCCGAAAACCCTCAAGGTCTCAAGCGGATCGCATCGCGCTGGCTCAAAGGCGACGCGTGAAAATTCTCCTCGAACTACCCACTTGGCTTGGTGACGCGGTGATGGCCACGCCCGCGATCGAAGCGCTCCTTGCGCACTATAAAAAGGCCCAAATCACCCTCTTTGGCGCCTACGCCTCGACCGAAGCGCTCAAAGCCCATCCTCGTGTCACACAGGTCGTTGTCGATCGCACCAAAGAGGGTTTTAGGCTATACAATCTTTACCGCACCGCCAAAGCCCTCGGTCCCCACGACCTCGCGCTCTCTTTTCGTAGCCACCTCGCTTCCAAACTTTTGCTAAAGCTCACCCAAAGTACACAAACCTATCAATACAAAAAAACGGCCGGCTCGCGTCATCAAGTCGCCCGGTATCAAGCCTTCGTCGACCATGTCACAGGCCAAGAAGAGAGCCCCGGGCCTCTACGTCTATACTGGCCGCGCAAAACGTTCGCGCACCCTACGATCGGTATCAATCCAGGCGCTACCTACGGCAGCGCCAAGCGGTGGTATCCCGACAAATTCGCCGACGTCGCCGCCCATTTCGCGAGTCGTTACGACATCGTGATTTTCGGCGGGCCCAAAGAAGTCGATATCGCCATGCAGATCGAGACGCATCTGCGAAAAAAAGGCATCACCAACGTCGTCAACCTTGCAGGCCAAACGACGATCCCCGAGCTTTGCAGCACGATCGGAGGGTGTGAACTTTTCGTCACGGGCGACAGCGGGCCGATGCACATCGCCGCCGCTTATCGCGTACCTACCGTCGCCATTTTCGGCCCCACCAAGCACTTGGAAACCAGCCCATGGGCCCACCCGGGCGCTCGTATCGTCCGGCACGATCTAGCTTGCGCGCCGTGTATGAAGCGCACCTGCCCACTCAAACACCACGCCTGCATGCGGGAGATTTCGGCCGATGAGGTGATCGAAGCGGCGACGCGCCTACTTGTTTGAAGCGTCAAAATTCGTTATCGACCAATTGACAGAGAATATGGCCGACAAGGATATGCATCTCCTGGATTCTCGCCGTATCGTCGGAGGGCACGATGATATTAAGATCGCAGACATCGTTCATCTTACCGCCTCCCTTGCCGCTTAGGCCGATCGTCTTGCATCCCATTTCGATCGCGGTCTGCAAGGCATACACGACGTTCGGGCTGTTGCCGCTTGTAGAGATTCCGATCGCGACATCCCCCTCTTTGGCCAATGCGGCCAACTGCCTGGCAAACACCTGATCGTAGCCGTAATCGTTGCCGATCGCCGTCAAGGCCGACGTGTCGGTCGTCAATGCGATCCCAGGCAGCGGCGCACGCTCCTTTTTGAACCGTCCCGTCAACTCCGCCGCGATATGCTGGGCATCGGCCGCACTACCGCCATTGCCGAACAACAACACTTTATTCCCCCGCTCCAGCGCTTCGCTCACGATCACGCCGGCGGTATAGACAAAATGCTGCAACCCTGCGATCGTCTCTTCCAGCACCTTTCGATGAGCGTCGAATTCTCGTTCGATGACGGTTAGCATCCCTTCTCCTTTCGCATTTTTTCGATCAGCCCCGTCGTGCTCCGCCCATGGACGAAATCGACCAGCCGCACCTCTTTGGCGATATCGCTACCGACCACCTCTTTACCCTCGTAGTCTCCCCCTTTGACCAGGATATCGGGTCGGACGATTTTGATCAATTCGTAAGGCGTCGGCTCGTCAAAAATCGAGACGAAATCGACACTCTCGAGCGCTGCGAGCAGATAGGCTCGGTCGGCTTGGGGATTGACGGGACGATCAGGACCTTTGAGACGACGAACCGAATCGTCACTATTGAGACCTACGATCAAAACATCGCCATAACTTTTGGCGGTTTCTAGATATTTGACGTGTCCTAGATGCAAAATATCGAAACACCCGTTGGTGAAAACGATCGTTTTGCCCTCTTCTTTGAGCCTTGCCACCGTCTTGGCCAATTCGTCACGAGTTTTGATGCGATACTCGGTCGCACTTTCGTGCATCGAGGCTTCATAGGCGATGATCTCATCCCAGGTCGCCGTCGCACTTCCGAGTTTACCCACCACGACGGCCGCCGCGGCATTGGCGATACGCGCCGCTTCGTCGATCCTGCCGCCGGAAGCCAATACAAAACCGATCGTCGAAAGCACCGTATCCCCGGCACCCGTGACATCGTACACCTCTTTGGCGACCGTAGGGAATTTGCGCATACCCCTATCGTCGAAGATCGCCATCCCCTCTTCCGAGAGTGTGATCATCGCCATCGTCAAATCGTAATCGTTTTTCAGTTTGAATCCCGCCTCTTGGAGCGACGCTTCATCCTCGATCACGATACCGGTAGCTTCCTGAGCCTCCTTTTTGTTGGGCGTCACCAGTGTCGCGCCTTCGTATTTACTATAGTCGCGCCCTTTCGGATCGATCAATATCGACAGCCCCCGCTTTTTGGCCATGGCGATCACTCTCTGACAAATCGTGGGACTCAACACCCCTTTGCCGTAATCGGAGAGCAACACCACATCCATCCCCTCGAGCGCATCGTTCATTCGATCGATCAGGGCCGATTCCATCGGCGGT
>CAZORY010000062.1:0-9384 GCA_964582435.1 uncultured Campylobacterales bacterium | reverse complement strand
GCCGATGAACGAGATCGTCGTCGATTTTTACGACAAGCTCAAAAGTGCGACGAAAGGGTATGCCAGTTTCGACTACGAACCGATCGACTACCGTGAGGGGGATTTGGTGAAGCTCGACGTGCGGGTCGCCGGCGAGGTGGTGGATGCGCTCAGTATCATCGTGCCCCGTCAAAAGGCTCAATCGCGTGGGCGGGAGCTCGTGAAGACGATGAAAGAGTTGATCCCCAGGCAGCTGTTTGAAGTGGCCGTGCAAGCGAGTATCGGCAACAAAGTGATCGCCCGGGAGACGGTCAAATCGATGGGCAAAAACGTCACCGCCAAATGTTACGGCGGCGATATCACCCGCAAACGCAAACTGCTCGAAAAGCAAAAAGAGGGCAAAAAGCGTATGAAAGCGATCGGAAAAGTCCATCTGCCTCAGGATGCCTTTTTGGCGGTGCTCAAAATCGATTGAGGCTCTCGGTGCGCTGCCATATCTGCCGGCGCTTCTCTTGGCGACCGATCTGCCAGGCGTGCGAGACGCTTTACCTAACGCCCTTTCCGAAAACGAGACGGTTGGAAACGGGGTTGGAAGTGCTCTCCTTTTACGCTTACGATGAGATCGAGCCCTTGTTGTTGACCAAACATACGCCGCACGGCTGGTTCATCTACCGTCAGTTGGCCCGGATAGCTTTCGCATCGATCGAAACAGCCCATTGCCTAACCTACGCGATCGCGATCGACGACGAAGTATCGGGTGGATACAGCCATACGGCACTTTTGGCACGGCGATTGAGAAGTCGTGGGTATCGGGTCTTGCCCGGTGTTCTGCGTGCCAAAAATCGCATCTCTTACGCGGGCAAGGATCGAGCCTTTCGGATCGCCCATCCTAGAGCGTTTCACTATACGGGCCCCTCGTCGATCGATGGAGTGTTGATCGACGATATCGTGACCACTGGCTTGACGCTTCAAGAAGCCCATGGCATGCTACGCCGCCAGGGTGTCGATGTCCTAGGGGCCATCGTGTTGGCGGATGCAGCCCGGTAGATATCGACAGCGATAAGAGTGGGGAGCCGTACGTCATACGGCACCTGAGCTATTGCAAAAGTCCGCGAGAGAACGCGAAGCCGAAAGAGGTTTTGGTGACGTTTCGGTTGTAGTCGATCAGGCTTTCGCCGTACCCGTTGAAGAATTTGAAGTACCAATAAGTGGTTTTGGAACCGAAGAACGGATAACTCCAATCGAGTTGAACGGCCCCTCGATCTTTACCGCCTTTATGGAAGTTGTAGCGAAAGAGGGCACCTATTTGATGTTGATGCCATAGGTAGGTGAGGGATAGATCCCCATACCCCATATAATCGAGAATGTCGGGATTGTCGTCTTTGCCGCTTTCGCTATTGGGATCGACGAGTCGATCGCCTGGATCGGGATGCCCGTTACGGTTGTCGTCGTGATACCCTCGATAGTAATCTCTCGATTTGTCGTTTTCGGGCAATCGGTACCAAACCCTAGGCTTGAGAAAGAGATTGTCCCATTGGAAAAGCGCCTCCACATAGAGACGGTTCCAAGAACGGGAACGGTATCCCTCCTGGCCGTTGGATTGATGTAAAAATCCCCACTTGGTCATTTTCATTCCACTCTTCTCGTCGAAAGATTGGGAAGTGGGGACCATGACGAAAAGCTCGGGCATATAGTTGGTCTCTCGAAAAGGGCCCGATTTGGAATAGAGTTGCCAAAAACATCGCTGGGTATAAGCGGCGTTGATAGATTCACCCATCCCAAAGAGGTTGTAGGTGAGGTTTTTTTGGAGACTGAATTGGAACTCGATCTCCTCTTTCTTGTCGTAGTGACCGTAATGCGCTTCTCGGCTGAATCCCGCGATAGGGTCGATGGCATCGGCTATCGCGAAACTTTTGTAGGCCGACGGTTGTCTGACGTAGGAGTCGTTGGCGATTCCCAAAGGCATAAAATAGTTGGTTTTATATGGGGTCAATCCGAAGAAACGGCCATCGGCTAGGCTCTTTAGAAACGATTTCGTTTCGGGAGTGTCGGCGTCGGCTTTGGTGATAGCCGCGATGTTCGCCGATCTGATGCTCTCTTTCGTGAATTGGGCTTTGAGTCGTTTGGCGAACGTTTCGGAATAGACGCTACTCTTCTGGCTCTCTTGCGTGACGGTATAGGCGTAGGTATCGGCCGCTTTGCGGTACCAGTAGGCCGCTTTTTCGTAATCGACGGGACCGGCGAGCCCTTTTTCATAAATGTACGCCAGTCGATACATAGCCGCTTTGTTGCCTCTTTCGGCCACCGCTTCGAGGAGAGGCACGGCCTCTTTGTAGTGTTTGGATGTGAAGAGTTGGATCGCTTTTTGAAAATCCGCACTATGTTTGGCGTTCGCCGTCGCGGCCAATGGTAAAAGGGCCAGCAACGAAACCGTCGCCAGATTCTTTAACAACGAAACCGACATTCAAACTCCTTCTTTTTGGTCAATCGTTGCATTATAAAGTAGTTCGTATTAAAGTTCACGGGAGTGCCGTCGTCGATCGCCCATCCATCGAACGATCGTATGTATTTTCAAAATGCGCTATAATACTCCTCTCACATCCGCTTTCATACGACTTCGTATCGAAGCCGATGGGCACCGATGGCGTGGCTCAGGGAGCGATTCGCGTGCCGTCGGTAGATTATCAAGAAAGACAACACGATCATGAATGACAACAAGAGCGTCGAAGTAGTAAACGACGAAAGGCAAAACAACGTTCGGTTTTCCGATTTTGGATTCAAACGACCTATCATGCGGGCGATCGAGCGTATGGGCTTTCAAGTTCCCAGTCCCATTCAAGAAAAGGTGATCCCTCTGATCTTGGAAGGTAAAGACGTGGTGGGGCAGGCCCATACGGGTACCGGCAAAACGGCGGCGTTCGGTCTGCCTGCACTCAACAACATCGAGTGGCGCAGCGGCGTACAACTGTTGGTGATCACTCCGACCAGAGAGTTGGCGACACAGGTGAGCGACGAGCTTTTCCAGCTGGGGCGATTCGCGGGGATTCGTACCGTCAGCGTCTATGGGGGACAGAGTTATCGTCGCCAACTTGGCCTCATCGCCAAAGGGGCTCAGGTCGTCGTCGCTACGCCCGGACGCTTGCTGGACCTACTGAGTTCCGGCAAACTGGAGGATTTCAATCCTGCCATCGTCGTGCTCGACGAAGCGGACGAAATGCTCGATATGGGTTTTTTGGACGATATCAAAGAGATCTTCTCCTATCTGCCCCAGCAGCGTCAAACGCTACTCTTTTCGGCGACGATGCCCGAACCGATCAAAGAGTTGGCCAAACATATCCTCTTTCAGCCCGAATTCGTCTCCGTCACCAAAAAAGAGACGACCAACAAAGATATCCGCCAACTCTATTACGTCATCGAAGAGAAAGATCGTGACGAGGCGATCGTGCGATTGTTGGAAAAGGAAGAGCCGACCAAAGCGATCGTCTTTTGTCGGATGAAACGTGAGGTGGATCGAGTCGCCGAGATGTTACAAGCCCAGGGACTCAATGCCCGCGGACTCCATGGTGATATGGAGATGCGCGAACGCATGGAGGTGATCAAAGGCTTCCGAGGCGACGATATCGATATCTTGATCGCCACCGACGTCGCGGCGAGAGGACTTAATATCGAAAACGTCAGCCACGTTTTCAACTATCATATCCCTTTCGATCCCGAAAGCTACGTCCATCGTATCGGGCGTACGGGACGTGCCGGCAAGAAAGGGACGGCGATCACGCTGGTGACACCGCTGGAGTTCAAGGAGCTCGAGCGTATTCGCCAAAAGGTGGGTGCGAAGATGGAGTATGGTTTCGTCGGAGTGGACGAGACGAGCGAAGAGGATATGACCGAACGCATGCTTGACGCGCTGCGTGAACAAGAGATCGACCAGGAAGCGGTGACGATCTACGAAGCGTTGAGTGAAGAGATGGCGCCCCAAAAGGTCGCTTACAAGTTGATCTCGATGATTCTTGAAAAGGGTCTGCTTACGACGAAAGCTCAGGGAATCGGGTTGAGCAAAGAGGAAGTGGAGCGTCTGATGGCGCTACACGGTGAGGAGCGAACCCCCAAAAAGAGCGGCAACCGACGCCGCAAAAGCACGAACCGTCGCCGATAGGTGCGCGAGCTCGTCGTTTTAGGTGCCGGTGCGTCGGGTCTGATGGCGGCGGCCCGACTTCGTCGCCGTGATATTCTAATCCTCGAACACAATCCCAAGCCTGCGGCCAAAATCGCTATCTCCGGCGGCGGCCGCTGCAATATCACCAACGAACGGGTGAGTCGCGACGACTATCTGGGAGATGCGGCTTTTGTCGAAAAAGTACTCCACCGGTTCGACAATCGTGCGTTGCTTACCTTCTTGCGCCGGTATGGGTTGGAGCCCGTCGTGCGTAAAAAAGGTCAATATTTCTGTCCCCGCCAGGCGACCGAGTTGATCGATCTGCTTCGAAAACTGGCCGATCATGCCGAATTGGCGACGAATGTGGAAGTTCTGGGCGCCGAAAGAAGCGATGCCGGTTTTCACGTACGCACGTCAGAGGGCATCGTACATGCCAAACGGTTGTTGGTAGCCAGTGGCGGGTTGAGTTACGCATCCCTCGGCGCCAGCGGGATCGGTTACGAAATCGCCGAGAGATTCGGCCATGCCATCATGCCCACGAGGCCGGCCCTGGTGGGATTGACACTGCAAAAAGAGCAGGCGTGGATGAAAGAGCTCGCCGGCGTTTCGCTGCCGGTGGCGATTACCGTCGGGCGGCGCCGAATCGAAGGCGATCTACTTTTTGCCCACAAAGGGATCAGCGGTCCGGCGGTATTGGATGCTTCGCTTTTTTGGCATCGAGGGAAAATCACCATCGATTTCCTCCCCGGTCTCAAACTCAAAACAGTGCTTAAACACCCCCAACGATCGGTACTTTCTCAACTGCCGCTACCCAAACGCTTCGCGCAAGCCTTTTTCGAAGCGATGGCCATCCCCCCGGTGCCCTACGCAAGGATGCAAGAGCATACCAAGCAGCGCCTCTCCCAACTCAAATCCTACGCCCTCGCACCTGCCGGGACCTTCGGCTTTGCTCGGGCGGAAGTGACCAAAGGGGGCGTGGCGACCGATGCCATCGACCCCGCTACGATGCAAAGCCGTCTCGTAGAAGGACTCTACTTCGCTGGTGAGGTGATGGATGTGACGGGGCGACTAGGAGGCTACAATTTCCAATGGGCTTTCTCGTCCGCGGTCGTGGCTGCCGAGGCGATCGAAAAATCGCTATAATCATCCTATGAAACGATCGGATTTTCTCGAGCCGCCGATCCTCTACAACGCGAGAGGCGAAGAGCGCAAAGTGGGTTTCGAACTGGAGTATTCGGGTCTGACGATGAGGCAGAGCGTCGCTTTGGTCGCCAAAAGCGTCGGTGGACGGGTCCGCAAAATCAATCCCTACCATTACAAGATCGAAAAGACACCGTACGGCACCTTTACCGTCGTACTCGATTTTCAGTTTTTGGTGGAGTCGGGACTTCAGAAATGGTTGCATGCGATCGGGCTGGATCAAGCGTTGGAACCCGATACCGTCGAAGCGATCGAGGCTTTTATCGCCGATGTCAGCGAAACGGTGGTACCTTACGAAGTCTCGACGCCACCGTTGACCCTTTCGCGAATAGGGGTGATCGAACGGATCAAAGAGGCGTTGCGCGGCGAAGGAGCGATGGGGACGGCCGCCGATCCTTTCTACGCTTTCGGTTTTCATATCAACCCCGAAGCGGCACGATTGACGGTGGAGCATCTATTGACGGTGCTGCGGGCCTTCTTTTTGCTCTACGACTACTTGGTGGATTGGATCAAACCCGATATGACCAGACGCTTGACCCCCTATATCGATCCTTTCGATATCGAATATATCCGCCGGGTACTCGATCCGAGTTACAATCCCTCGATGGTCGATTTCATCGAAGATTATCTAGCCTACAACCCGACCCGCAACCGTGCCCTCGATCTACTGCCGCTGCTGGCTTATGTCGATGTGGATCGGGTGATGGCGAAGATGGAGGGGGAGAAGATTTCGGCCCGTCCTACCTGGCATTACCGTTTGCCCAACTCTCGAGTGGACGAAGCGACCTGGTGTACCTGCGAGGGATGGAACAGTTGGGTGATGGTGGAGCGTTTGTCGAGCGACGGCGACGCGATGTCGCGGTTGCAACGGCAGTGTTTGGATTATCTGTCGTCGCCCCTTCATTTTTTCAAAAAGGAGGCGTGGATCGCCGAGGTTCGTCAGTGGGTCGAACGGTCGTCGTAACCGGCTCCGAACGCGGTAGCCGGGCCGCTTGGATGGCAAGCCGTTTCCTTCTGGGGCTTTTTGGCGTGAAAGCACACTTTCTACATCCCGGAAACTTCGCGAAGAGTCGAGTGGAGGGGATGGGTGGATTGTTACTCTTGGGGGGCATCGATATCGATCCTGGCACCTATGGCGGAAGGGAGCATCCCGCCATTTCACGGACCGACCCCCATCGAGATGCGATGGAGTGGGCCTTGCTGCAAAGGGCGGTCCGCGAAGGGCTTCCCGTCATGGGTATCTGCCGAGGTATGCAGATGATCAACCTCTATTTCGGCGGGACACTCCATCCCCATCTCCACGATCTTTCACTCAGCTATCCTCATCCTCATACACCCCTGCCTCTTCGAGAAGTGACGGTGGTGCCCGATACCCATCTGCACGCCATCGTAAGGGTCACCACCTTACGGGTCAACGCGCTTCACCATCAGGCGATCGATCGACCAGGCGATGGGCTACGCGTTTGTGCGTACGATCGTAACGGGATCGTGCAGGCCGTCGAACGGGACGAGGAAGCTTTCTGCCTTGGATTGCAGTGGCATCCGGAGTTCATGCCCTATTTGTGGCATAGTCGCAAAATTTTCGGGACATTCGCCGCAAACATCCGCTGATTCTTTGTCAACCCTTTAAGTCTCGCTGGAGTAAAATGGGGTATGGACGATCGAATATTAGGTGAGTTTTTGCTACTGATGGCGTTGCTGTTTGGCATCTCCTATCTGTTGGCAGGGCTGCTGGAACGATTGAAAATACCGGGTATCTTGGCGGCACTTTTCGTCGCGATGGGAGTCCACTATACGCCATTGGGTCCGTTATTGACCGAAGGCATCAATGGCGATATTTTCACGGTTCTCGCCGACCTTGGCGTCCTCTTTTTGCTCTTTTTTATCGGTTTACAGATCGATATGAAACAGATGCGGCGTCAGAGTGGGGACATCGTCATGGCGACGGTACTCAATACGATGATCCCTTTCCTGATGGGCGTGGCGGTGATGTGGTGGTTGGGATACGACTGGATGCTCGCCTTCGTCGTCGGGATGACGCGGATGCCGACGGCAGAAGCCGTCATCGTCCCGATTCTCGACGAATTCGACCTCGTGAGGACGAAGATCGGCAACTATATTGTCGGCGCCGGTGTTTTGGACGATGTGATCGAAGTCTTTCTCGTCGCTTTCGTTTCGGTCTGGATCGGTACGAAAACGGGACTGGTCGTCAGCGATACGACCGAAATCGCGGACATCGCTTTCAACTTGATTCTCTTCGTGGTATTCGCATGGGCGGCACGCCGTTTTCTTCTCAAACCACTCTCTCGATGGACGAAACTGAAAGTTTCCAATCTTATCATGTTGACGATCGTTGTCCTGTTTCTTTTCGGAGGTTTCGCCGAGTATACGGATCTAGGGCTGGTCGTCGGTGCGATCGTCGCCGGCATGCTGATGCGGCCGGTCTTTCAGGATGGAAGGATCGCCGGAGATCGTGCCAGCCGAACCGTAAGGGCGGTCAGTTATGGATTTTTCGGTGTCGTCTTTTTTCTTTGGGTCGGGGCGAGTGTCGATTTACGGGGCATGGCGGAAGCACCTGAACTGGTGATCCTGCTCTTTCTCGCCGCTTTCGTGGGCAAGCTCCTGGGCATTTGGTTGATGGTACCGATGGGCCGCCTCGATGCCAAAGAGGCGTGGGCCGTAGGAATTGGCCTCAATGCACGACTGACGACGGAGATCATCGTCGCCAAGTTGCTTCTCGATGCCCAATTGATCGATGTGCAGCTCTTTACCGCCTTGGTGGCGGCCTCCTCCGTCTCGACGATCGTCGTACCGCTGCTATTTACCCTCATCGTCTCCAAATGGCGCGACGAACTCTCACGGCCCCTATCGGCATCGAAAGGGCCCGTCTCCACCGAAAAGATGACTGAAGCGAGTGTCCCTTGGCATGCCAAGTCCGTCGACGTCGTGCTCGAAATGCTCATGAGCGATCCTCAAAAAGGTTTGAAGAGCGAAGAAGCCGCCCGACGACTGAAAAACTACGGGCTCAACCGGATCGAAGCGGTGCACAAGGAGCGATGGTACCGAATACTCTTGCGTCAATTTACGGACGTTTTGATTCTCATTCTTCTGGTGGCTGCGGGTATCTCTTTCGCCATCGGCGAAATGGGTGACGCCCTGACGATCATGGCGATCGTGATACTCAACGGCCTTCTTGGTTTCGTCCAGGAGTTCAAAGCGGAAAAAGCGATCGAAGCCCTTCGTAAGATGCTATCGCCTCGGTGCAAAGTGGTGCGAGATGGCGAAGCGGTCGAGATCGACGTGACACTGTTGGTACCGGGCGACATCGTGCGACTGGAGATCGGTGACCGGGTACCGGCCGACATACGGCTGATCGAAGCAATCAATCTCAAAATCGACGAATCGGCACTGACGGGTGAGTCGGCATCGGTCGCCAAATCGACAGGAAGTGTTCCCGAAATGGCGCCACTGGCGGAGCGACACGATATGGCTTGGATGGGTACCAGTGTGACCAACGGTTGTGCCAAAGGGGTCGTCGTCGCTACGGGAATGCGTACGGAGTTCGGAAAGATCGCGAAATTGACGAGTGAAGTGAAACCCTCACCCACGCCTCTTCAGAAAAAATTGGCGATTCTGGGGCGTAAACTTGGCGTATTCTCCGTCGCCGTGTCGATATTGGTAGCGATCGTCGGTTACCTTTTTGGCAAAGATTTGTCGGAGATGTTCCTTACCGGCGTATCGCTGGCCGTCGCCGTGGTACCTGAAGGGTTGCCTGCGGTCGTCACGATCACCTTGGCCCTTGGCGTCAAAGCGATGGTGCGTCAGCATGCGTTGCTGCGACGTCTTCAAGCGGCGGAAAATCTGGGAAGCGCCAATGTGATCTGCACGGACAAAACCGGTACCCTGACCCAAAACCAGATGACGGTGAAGAGGATATGGTTGTTCGGAGGCGAAGTGACGGTCACCGGGAGTGGATACGATCCGGCGGGCCATTTCGAAAGCGCAGGCGGCAAGATCGATTACAAAGGCCGGAAAGATCTTCTTTCGCTCCT
>CAZORY010000061.1:0-9426 GCA_964582435.1 uncultured Campylobacterales bacterium | reverse complement strand
TCCGGTTTTTGGCGGATCACCTTTTCCGTAATATCGGCTTGGGCCTGCACGCTTCGGGCGATATCGCTCTCTTTGTCCGCCGTTTTGGCGGTTTGTATCGGCGGATAGATGGTGAGCTTGAAGTGGCGGTGATCTTCGGAGGATAGAAAAAGAGGCACGATGGATAGGCCAAGCCCTCGTGCGAGTATGGCGGCAGCGGGCGTATGGCGGGCTTTTTTACCGAAAAAATCGATCAGAATGCCATCTTTGTCGGAGGTGTTCTGATCGACGAGCAGCCCTACGTTTCGACCTTGTCTGAGAGCGTGCAGCAACCCTTTCATCGCCCCCCTTTTCTCCACCATCTCGATACCGAACATCTCCCGGCTGCGTCGTAGGATCGCATCCATCTTTTTCGAATCCAACGGTCGGCCGACGACCGTGACGGGGCCTTGGATGGCGGCGAAGATTCGGGGCAGTAGTTCCCAGTTGCCGTAGTGGGCGGTGACGAGAATGACGGGGCCGTGGCGCAGCGCGGCATCCAGATGCTCTTTGCCCTCGATCGTGACGTAGCGCAGCACCTCCTTGGGAGTATCGTTTTGATGGGCGAGAAAGAATGCGAGATTGAAGACCATGTTTTCATAGGTTTTTCTGACGATGCGTGCTTTTTCCGATGGACTCATACGATCGCCGAACGCGAGATCGAGGTTGACTCTGGCGATATGGCGGTGTTTGCGATCCAAACCATGGATCGTACGAGCGATGCCTCGAAGAATCGGACGTTGCAACGCATCGGGCGTCGCCGTGGCCAGAAAACGAAAGAGATGATAGAGCCCCACATAGATATAATCCATCATCCAAGCAACCTTTGGGCGGCCTCTACGATCTTCGAAGGCGAGATCGTGGCGATGCTGCGATCGCTTTTGTCGAAACGGCAGGGATGGGGAGCGGTGCCGGCACTCAAGGCGAGATTGACGGGGGTTTGCATCATCATCGTTTCGGGTGTGGCGCCAAAAAGTACGATCGAAGGTTTGTTCATCGCCCAGGCGAGGTGGCTGGGGCCCGTGTCGCCGCCTAAAAGAAGATCACAGCGGCCGACGGCATATTTGAGCGTGTTGAGGTCCATCGGAGGAAGGAGCGTGGCGTCGGTCGCATTCGCGATGGTACGAGCCGATCGGCGCTCCGCTTCACTGCCGGCGACGAGTAGAACGTTGGTCGGGGCAAGACGCTCGACCACTTCGATCCATCGATCGATGGGATAGGTTTTGTGTGCCCCGCTGGCACCTGTTACGACCAGGACATTGGGCCGGGTGCGATCGAAACACGCCGCCACCGACGCGTCGACCTCATGGTCGTCGTAAAAGAGATAAGGGCTTTTGTGCCTCATCATCTCTTCGGTGATTTCGATGCCCAATGCTTGGCCCAGCAGCGTGGCGAAACGCATGGGTGCCACACCGGCGCAATCGACGGCGTAACGGCGGGTATAGAAAAAGGAGGCGAGGGGTTCTCTGGCGCTTTGATAGTCCAGGCCTGCCACCGGATGACCGGCGATTTTAGCGACGAGCGCCGATTTGAGCAGCCCTTGGACGTCGGCGACCAGGTCGAAAGGCCCGGCCTCTTTGATGGCCTGCACGTTGGCTCGCAGAAGATCGAAGGAGAAGGATCTTTTCAGTGCGTGTAATCGCAGCGGAACGATACGGTCGACGTGGGGATTGTGGGCCAAGATACCCGCGAACTTCTCTTCGACGAACCAAGTGACGGTGGTTTCGGGCCTGGCTTTTTTGATGAATTGGATGGACGCGAGGGTATGGACGATATCCCCCATTGC
This sequence comes from uncultured Campylobacterales bacterium, assembly GCA_964582435.1. Lineage (GTDB taxonomy): Bacteria > Campylobacterota > Campylobacteria > Campylobacterales > Hydrogenimonadaceae > Hydrogenimonas. The sequence goes on along the minus strand of CAZORY010000061.1, from coordinate 7,622 downwards.
CGTGAGACGAACGATCGCGACGCGCATGGATGCCTTGTTTTTGACGATATTATATCCAATTCATTGGCAAAGAACGGCGGAGAGGCTGAGATGGGTGATCTTCTTCTTTTTAAGACCCATCCAAAAGCCCATATGGCCCCTACACTCACCGGTGGTGTTGAAATCGATGGATACGGCGACGGTTTGGGTGGCGAGGACCGGGGTGATGCCCATGTGAGGTTGGAGGACGACGGATCGGTATGGATCGTCGATAGGTAGTTCGTCGGGGCGTTGCCACCGGGTATCGTGAGCGGCCAGGCGATCCAGCGTTTCGATCGGAAGGTCGGGATAGAGTAGGGTCAATTGGTCGATGGTGGCGTAGTTGAGATCGAGCGTCGCTCCTTCGTAGCCGAAGACCTCTTCCCACGCTTGGAGAGAGGGGCCGTTATCGCCGGAATGGACCTTGTAGTAGTGAAAAATTTTACGCATGGCCATCGTGTCGCGGATGGAGCCGTTTTGAAACCAGGGCTCTTGTAGACGGATTTCGGTATGGCGCCCCCGTTCGTAAAGGTCAGGATCGATGGTGTCGAGCATCAGTGCCAGTAGGAGATAGGGGTGTTTGACCTTTTGGCGCTCCATCCAGACCAAAAAGGCGTTGAGCGCTTCTTGATGTTTGGAGACGGCCTTCAAGACGGCGTTGATGTTCAGGCGGCTTTGGGCGGAGTCGATCGTCAGCATGCCGCCAACGGGGCCCAGGTCGAGGGAGACGGGAACCCCCGCGCCATAATAGATGTCGTCTTGATTGAAGTTGCGAGATTTGAGGAAGCGACTGATGTCGCCGAGGATGAGGTTGGTCTGAATGATGGCGTGATTTTGACGGACGCTCTTTTTGAGTTCGCCGGTTCGTTGGAGAAAGAGAAAGACGACGGTTCCGAGCATCGTCAAAATCGCGAGGGTGATGAAGAGTACGACGCCTCGTCTGGTTTCGCCGCGCCTCATCGGGGTTTCCTTGCCGCATCACCGACATAGAGGGTGGCGACGATCGGTTCGATGCCGGTGCATTTGAGCATCATATGAGTTTTCGATCCGACGACGGAGAAACGGAGTGAATCGCATCCCTTGGCCAGTCTATCGGCGAAGAAGTAGGTGCCTTGGGCGTCGCCGATGTAACTGGTGCGCAGAAAATCGATGGGAACGGTCGATTCGATGCGAATCAGGGCGTCCTCTTTGCGACTGACGAAATAGTGGACCCATGGCCTGGCGATCCCGTAGACGGAGTGGGCCGTGAAAAAGGAGATTCGGTCGTAACCCGCTTCATGGATGATACGTACGGGCGATCGGATTTGGGAGAGATCGTGGATCATCAGGTCGTAGATTTTCTGTGCATCCGTGATGCGTGCGACGGAACGTTCGTAGCGAAGATGCTCTTTTTTGACGTTGTCCAAAACGGCGTATAGGTACGTGAAAACCATCGCCGTCAAAAAGAGGGCGATCATCATTTCGATCAGTGTGAAAGCCCGTTTCACGGAAGGACCCTCACAAATTGCACGGCGGTTCCATCCCGCTCGATTTTGACCGGGTAGTAGCGGTAGGTCAGATCCAGCTCTTCGGTCTGAAAAAGGGTTCGTCGGTGCTCCTTGCCGACGACGGCGCGGCTTTCGAGGCTTTTGAGCCAGAAGATTTCGTCGTCTCTCAATTTGGGGAAACGGATCGTGTCGTAGACGCTGACCTCTCGTTTTTGGATCTTTCTGACGGAGGCGTATAGGAGCGGCGTGGCCCGATAGAGGAGGGACGCTTTCGCCCGATAACGGGCCACGTCCTCTTTGATCCAGCTATCGAGCTTCATCAGCGCCAAACCCATCGTAAAGAGCAGCAGGACGCTAAGGAGAACTTCCAGTAGGGTGAAAGCGCGTCTATCTGGCATAGCCGGCCTTGTCGGGAAGATAGTCGTTTTGGTGGATGGAGGCGACCATCGCCACCGGATCGGCAAAGAGGCGAGGCGGACGGAAGGGGTGGATATAGAGCCATTTCTCTTTGACCATGAGGATCGCCGGGTCGAGGTATCCATCCTTACGGCAATGGAGGACGAAAGAGGGGGTGAACTCCTCTTTGGCGATGGTGAGATGGCCGTAGTCGATACTTTGCAGGGTTTCGTCGGGATTGAGGCGATACCCGAATCCAAGATCGTCGAGGGTGACGGTCCGAAGAATCTTTCCGTCCGCGACAAGCCTGATCTTGCCGTTGGCGTCACCGTAGAGATAGAGATCCTTTCGCCGATACAAAGAAGAGCTTTTGAAGAGCCGATCGATCGTCTCGAGGGAGATGGACGGTTTGGAAGCGTGGGTATCCGTAGGCAAGGCGGTGTTGAAGACGAGGCCGTAGACGATACCCATCAAAAAAAGGACGATCAGCAACTCCACTAGAGTGAAGCCGCATCGATGTCGTCTCGTCGCAGGCATCGTCAGTGCCGTTCACACTCCTGCAGGGTGATATCTTTGCCGTCGCCGTCACCCCCCTCCTTGCCGTCGGCACCGAGACTGATAAGGTTGATCTCCCCCCCTTCGTTGATATAGATGTAGGGGTGTTTCCACGGGTCTTTGGGCAGAGTTTTGCTCTCCAGATATCCGCTGGCAGCGTAATTGGTGTACTTTTCGGGGTCGGGATTTTTCAGTAGAGCCTGCAGGCCCTCTTCGGTCGTAGGATAGGTGCCGTTGTCGAATTTGAAGGATTTGAGGGCTTCTTGGATCTGTTTCATCTGGATACAGACCAGTTTGCGTTTCGCACTTTCGGCTTTGCCCAGTAGATTGGGTAGAACGAGGGCGCTCAAGAGACCCAGAATGATGATGACGATCATCAGTTCGAGCAAAGAGAATCCCGCCCGCTTCGACGAAACGTTCGGCGTTCTCTCGCTGCCATCGCTTTTGGTGGTCGTTGGTAGAGTTTTCATCGTTTGTTTCCTTTCGGTTCGGATCGTATTCGCCGCGTATTCAGCCGTTGAGGCTGATCGAAAAGATCGGCAGTAGCATCGAAATGACCAGAAAACCGATGATGCCCCCGATCGTGAGCATCAGTACCGGTTCCAAAAGGGCCAACATCACTTCGATTCGGTCTCGATTTTGCTGGGCGTAGAGCTCGGCCAGACTCTTGAGGGAAAAGGCCAGATGGGAGCTCTTCTCGCCCAGGGCAACCGCATTGACGAAATCGTTGGGGATTTCCCCTTGTTTGACGTTTTCCTTGACGGCCTGAGTGAAGCTTTTGCCCTCGACGATTTGTGCGGCTATTTTAGCGAAAAGTTTTTGAAGATAGCGGTTGCCGATGGTCTGCGCGGCGTAGTTGAGGGCTTGAGCGAAAGGCACACCGCTTTGCAAAAGGAGGGACATGACCCGCCCGAAACGTCCCAGCTCCATATAGACCACCATATCGCCGAACAGGGGGATTTTGAGGATCGTGCGATCCATGAATTGGCCGAAACGGTCGCTCTTTTTCCACGAGAGGATCAATGCCGTCGCCAAAAAGATGGCGACGACGAGCATCAGCCACGAATAGGCTTGGAAAAAGTGCGAAAGCGCCAGTGTGATCTTGGTAGAGGTGGGGAGTTCGCTTTTGGTCTGTTCGAACATATCGACGATTTTGGGAATGATCGTCGTGAGCATGAAATTGATCATGCCGATGGCTATGAGTAGAATGAAGGAGGGGTAGATGAAGGCTTTCGTGACGTCGCGTTTGATCCGTTCTTGCTCTTGGACGTAGTCGGAGAGCTCCAGGAGCACCATCTCCAGATTGCCGCTTTTTTGGGCGATTCTGATCGTTTGTAGAAAATAGGGAGGGATTCGATAGACGCTCTGGGCACTCAAAGCGTCGGAAAAGGAACCGCCGCTTTCGATATGGCGGACTACCTCCGTCAAAAAGGCGTGTTGTCGGCTCTTTTTCGGATAGTTGTCGGCGACCAGTTTGAGCCCTTGGGTCAAGGAGATGCCCGCTTTGAGGTAAAGGACGAGATTTCGGCCCATGGAGGCGATCAGAGAGGGAGGGACGGCCCGCGTGAAGAGGGCCGTTTTGGGGCGGATCGATTCGATCAGGACCCCTTCTTGTTTGAGCTGTTCTCTGGCGGCTTCGACGGAAGCCGCCGTGAGCGTCCCACGGACCCGTTTGCCGTCGGAATCGTATCCTTTGTAGACGAAAGTCATACCCCTTTGACTCCGATCCTGATCGCTTCGGAGATACTCGTTTCACCGGAGATGACCATCAGCCGGAGCTCTTCGAACATCGGTCTGAAATCTGTCTCTTCGATCAGGTACGTTCGCAAAGTTTGCTCGTCGGCGCCATATTTGATCTTCGCGCCCAACGCGTCGTCGACGATGATGATCTCTCCGATCGCCCTTCGGCCCCGATAACCGGTGAAACCACACTTTTCACACCCTTTGGGGCCGAAGACCTTGGCGTCGTCGGGTAGATAGAAATACTCCTTGTCCTCTTCGCTGGGCGCGTAGGATACCTTGCAGTAGGGGCAGAGTTTGCGTACCAGCCGCTGGGCTAGGACGCCGATGAGTGTGGAACGCACCAAAAAAGGGTCGATCCCCATATCGAAGAGTCTCGGGATCGCGGCCACGGCACTGTTGGTATGGAGGGTGGAAAGCAGAAGGTGGCCCGTCATCGCCGCTTGCGTGGCGATTTTTGCCGTCTCTTTGTCCCGCATTTCACCGACCATGATGACGTCGGGATCTTGGCGTAGAATGGAGCGCAACGCTTCGGAGAAGGTGAGATTGACTTTTTCGTTCACTTGGATCTGATTGACGCCGGGGGCGTTGTATTCGACCGGGTTTTCGATCGTGACGATGTTGTAATGTTCGTGATCGATCTCCTTGAGGAAGGAGTGGAGGGTGGTCGATTTACCGCTACCGGTGGGGCCGGTGATGAGAATCATCCCGTAGCTGTGTTTGAGGAGCGATTTGAGTTTGTTGTAAACCTCCACGGAAAAACCGAGGTTGTGCAACGAGGGGATCGATTCCCCTTTCATCAGCAGGCGCATCACCGCCTTTTCGCCGTAGTAGGTAGGTAGGATGGAGACCCGTACGTCCACGCCGGATCCCGCGATCGTGACTTTGGTCCGTCCGTCCTGGGGAATCCGGGTTTCGGAAATGTCGAGGTTCGAGATCACTTTGATGCGGTTGATGATCGATTCGATCGCCCCTTTTTTCAAAGTCGAGACTCTATTCAAGACGCCGTCGATGCGAAAGCGTACATCCCCCTCCTTTTCGAAGGTTTCGATATGGATATCGGTCGCGCGCCGTTTGACCGCCTGCACGAAAAGAGAGTTGACGTAGCGGATGATCGGGGCGGAGTTTTCGCTATCGAGAAGATCTTCGTTCTGCAAGAAGCTTTCGATCTCTTCGGGGTTCTCGAACCCCTCCACTTCACCGATTCCCTCTTCGGTTCGGCTTTCGAGAAATCTATTTTTGAGCGCCGTATAGCTTTTCTCGTCCAAGACCAGCAGCGGATAGGCCCCGCCCAAATGGGAGAGGGCGTTGAGCATCGAGGTGTCGGGATTTTCGCGAATACAGGCGTGGGGTTCGTCGTTATGGATGCCGAAAAGCAGACCGTTTTTAAGATAGAAGTCGAGATTCGGGACTTCGGTGTAGATCGGTAGATCGACGTCGCTAACGGTGGTGAACATCGTGGGGCACGCTTTCGGTTTCGTTGTCGTCGAAATGGCCGTTACGCTCTTCGAGGCGGTGCTGGAGAACTTTGGCCAGATCGGCTTTCAGCTCCTCCGTTTTGGCGATCTGCATTTGGATCTCGGCCAGAGATTGGCTGTTTTTGACGATGTAGGGAGTGAGGACGATAATGACGTTGATCTGATCTTTGACGTCGTTTTTGGATCGGAAGATGCCGCCGACGAGGGGCAGATCGCCCAGCAAAGGGACACGGGTTTCGCCTTTGGAGTAGTAGTCCTTGAGCAGGCCGCCGACGATGACGTTTTCCCCGTTCCTGACGATCGCCACCGTCTGAACTTCTCGTTTGAAGGTGGTGGGACGGTCGGCGACTTTCGTGCTCGCTTGGTCGATATCCTCGAGTTTGGTTTTCACCTCCAACAGGACTTTGTCGTCACTGGCGATTTGGGGTTTGACCTCCAGCGTCAGACCGATATCTTCGCGACTGTAGGTGTTGCGAGTGGTGGAAGTGGTCTGATCGCCCGTCGATTGACTGGTGAGGATCGAGATCGTCTTGCCGATATAGACCGAGGATTTTTTGTTGTTGATGCATAGGATGTTGGGTTCGCTGACGACGTTGACGGCGCCGTTTTGCTTCATCAAGTCGATGATGGCGCCGACCGCGACGTTGGCGTCGATCTTGTCCAGATCCAGTGCCCCTTGCAAAATCGAAGGCAGGGTGAAGACGTCGCCGCCCATATTGATCTGTCCGGTCAGAAGTGCGTTACCGACGATTCCCCCCGCCACGGCACCCCATTTGATTCCAAGATTCTCCATTTTGCGTTGGCTGATTTCGTAGATGTGGGCTTTGACGTAGACTTGCTGCTGCTCGATGTCGAGCTTTTTGATCACTTTGGTGATCAGTTTGACGGCTTGGGGAGTACCGGTGATGGCGATGGCGTTGATATCCTCTTTCGCCTGCACGGAGACGTGAGTTTGCGTCTGCTTGTCGAAACTCTTCATCAATCCCGTCAGAATCTTGACCGTCGTACCCGCCTCGGCGTTGTTGAGAAAGACGACGTCGCTCGTCACCTCTTTCGCACGGTTCTGTCGGTCGAATTTTCGTACGATACCCACCGCTTTGGCGATATCGTGGGCATCCGCGATGACGACGATCTTGTTGCTTTTGGCGTCGGCGTTGAGGGTGACGGGATATCGGAACGTTTCGTTCATCGCCTTGAAGATGGCGTTGAGCTCTTTGAGCGCGCTGGGCGCGTCGGCGTTGTCCAGGGGGATGAAGCGGATCTCCTTGCGCATCGGCTGGTCGATTTTGGCCAGTGTCCTTTCGAAGCTTTTGATCTGTTTGGGGTAGTCGGTCATGATGATGACGTTTTTTTTGTTGTCGAACGTGACGGAAGCGAATTGGGAGCTCAGATAGCGTAGTTTCTGGACCGCGTCGCTCGCTTTGATGTAGTGGACGTGGATGATTTTGGTCACCATACCCGCTTCCGCTTTCTCCTCGGGCGAAGCCATCTTTTTGGCGTTGGCGGCACGGGTGACCATCATGTAGCCGTTGCCTCCGTCGATGATCGTATAGCCCCGATTCTGCAAGATTTGCGTCAATAGTGGAATCAAATCTTTTTTGTCGATCGGCGTTTCGGAGACGAAATTGACGTTGCCGCTGATGCGGTCGGTCATCAGAATGTTTTTGTGGGTCTGCTTGGCGACGAATCGGATGACGTCCTGAATCGGCGTGTTGTTGAAATTGATCGTGATCTTTTCCGCCATCATACCGATGGGAAACGACAGCGCCAAGAGGATCCAAAGGTTAAAAAATCTCATAATGCAGTTCCTTCCGCTCCTTGCCGCGTCTGATCGTCAACGTCAGCGAACTGAGTTCGTCGAATTTGTTGAAATATTTGAATCCGTCGGCTTCGCTGGTGATCGGTCGACCGTTCACTTTCTCGATGATATCCCGTTTTCGTAATCCCA
>CAZORY010000060.1:0-9718 GCA_964582435.1 uncultured Campylobacterales bacterium | reverse complement strand
CGATACGATCCGATCTCTGGAAGAGGGCGTACGAAACGATCCGACATTGAAGATGCAGGATCGTTTTCTTGTCGAAGGATTGGTTCCGGCGGAACGATTGACGGAAATTTTCGAATCACTGATCGGTGGGTAGAGGTCGGGAAAGAGGGAGAATTTTCATTTCAATATATCAAGATATCTTGATATATTAGTGTATATTGGGTACAATGGTGCCATGCCAACAGATGCGATAGAAGATTTTCTCAAAACTACAGGTGCACTCTATGACGAGACACGGATCAAGTTGCTCAAATTCATCGCCTTGCATGGGCCGGTATGCGTCTGTGAATTGCAGCAGGCGTTCGGTATGGGGCAATCGAGGCTTTCACGCCATTTGAAAATTCTCAAAGAGGCGGGCTTTTTGACGCTCCAGCGTCAGGGGCGATGGTCCTATTATCGTATCCGAGAACCACTCGACCGTTTTAGAGCGTCGGCTGTGGCGGAGATCGGCTATTTGCCGATCGAACTACCCAAACCCTCTCAAGGATGTGACCGGTGAAAAAGGTGTTGATTTTATGTACGGGCAACAGTTGTCGCTCGATCATGGCCGAGGGCCTTGTCAACGCCCGTTTGGGTGATCGGGGCGTGGTGGCGTACAGTGCGGGTAGCCATCCCAGCGGGCGGGTCCATCCCTATGCCAAACGGGTGTTGGAAACGCAGAACGCCTGGCATGATCGCTACCACTCCAAGAGGATCGACGAAGTGGCTGATCACGGCCCTTTCGATCTGGTCGTTACCGTTTGCGACAACGCCAAAGAGGCGTGCCCCGTCTTGCCGGGGGCAAAAACGATCCATGTCGGCTTCGAAGATCCCGATGGCAAGCCCTACGAAGCTTTCGAGGCGACACGACGGGCGATCGAAGCGCGATTGTTGCCCATCATCGAAAAGGAGTTGAAGATATGAAAAAGAGTGTTTTGCAAACGACAAGTGGTGTCAAGATCGCTTTTGAAGGTGAAGTGAAAAAAGAGCAGATCGTCAAAATGGTGCAAAACTGCGCCACCGGGCAGTGTGAGTGTATGAGCGATGCGACCAAAAAGAAGATCGCTTCGATGGAGGTTAAAGGCGAAGACGGCGCCGTGGAACTCGAGCTTGGCGGCGACGTGAAAAAGGAGGAGATCGAAGCGGCCCTGAAGCGCTCGAAAGTGTTGAATCCGTGAAATTTTTCGCCAAACGTTTCGATGATGTGCGTACCTTGGCGCCTCAAGATTTGATCTGTTACTGCTGCGACGTGGATAAGCGCACGATCGAGCAGGCGATCCGCTCAGGAGCGAGGACACTTGCGGCCATCAAAGAGAAAACGGGTGCGTGCACGGGCAGCGATTGCAAAGAGAAAAACCCCAACGGCCGCTGCTGCTCCAAAGAGATTTTGCAGTTGATCGAGTTGGTCAAGCGATGATTGCGGCAGCCCTTTTTCTCGTCGTATTGGTGTTGATCATCTGGCAGCCTAGAGGCCTCGCCATCGGAACGACGGCGATGGTCGGCGCGGTGTTGGCCCTGCTTTTGGGCATCGTGACGTGGCACGACGTGGTGACGGTAGTCGGTATCGTCTGGGATGCGACGCTGGCGTTTATCGGGATCATTTTGCTTTCGATGGTCTTGGATGAGATCGGCTTTTTCGAATGGTCGGCGATCAAGATGGCGCGCCTTAGCGGCGGCAGCGGTCTAAAAATGTTCGTCAATATCTTGTTGTTGGGTGCACTGGTAGCCGCTTTTTTCGCCAACGACGGTGCGGCGCTGATCCTCACTCCCATTTTGCTGGCCAAAATGCGCTATCTGCAGATGGATGCCAAAACGATCTTCGCCTTTTTGATGGCGGGCGGTTTCATCGGCGATAGCGCCTCCAATCCCCTGGTCATCTCCAATTTGACCAATATCGTGACCGCCGACTACTTCGGATTGGGATTTTGGGAGTATGCCAAGACGCTGTTTTGGCCCAATCTTCTTTAGATCGTCGCATCGATCGTCGTACTTTGGCTCGTGTTCAGGGGAGCGATCCCTCGCAGGGTACCGATCGAAAAGCTGCCGCCGGCATCCGACGTCATCAAAAACGAAAAGATGTTTCGACTCGCTTGGTGGTTTTTGGGGGCGCTGCTTGTGGGCTATTTCATCGGTGATCTCTATCGGATACCGGTGAGTTTTTTCGCATTGGGCGGGGCGTTGCTGTTTTTGGCGATCGCCGCCAAGCATAAAGCGACCAAGCCTTGGATGACGATCAAGACCGCCCCTTGGCAAGTGGTCTGGTTTTCCATCGGGCTTTACGTCGTCGTCTACGGCCTCAAAAACGCCGGCTTGACCCATGAAATCGCCGATTGGCTCCTTTGGCTCAAAGCCCAAGGCCATGCCGCCTATATCGTCGGCACCGGATTCGTTTCTGCGCTCCTTAGCGCGGTGATGAACAACATGCCCACGATCATGATCATGGATATCGCGATCGATCATACCGGTGACACTTTTTTGGCCTACGCCAATATCTTAGGGGCCAACCTAGGGCCCAAAATGACGCCAATCGGGTCGTTGGCGACGCTGCTATGGCTGCATGTACTAGCCAAAAAGGGGGTGCGTATCGGTTGGGGCGAATATATGAAAGTCGGTCTACTCGTTACACCCGTGGTATTGTTGACGGCTTTGCTGGGCCTTCTTTAAATATCCGTTCACCGAAAAAAACGTCGATCGACATCCATTCATCGATCGAAAAAAGGATATGTGCTATAATCTTTCGAATTTAAATGATTGTAAATCGACGATACCGGGAGCGGAGCGATGAAAAGAGCTGTATGGGGTATATTGACGATAGCGATACTGTGGCAGCCGGCGTCGGCGTTGACGTTGAAAGAGGCGATGTTGTATACGCTACGCACCAATCCATTGATTCTAGAACGTCAGAAAAATTACAACGCGACAAAAGAGGATGTGAAGATCGCGCAAAGCGGTTGGCTACCGAAACTCGACTACATCGGTACGCTTGGACACGAATGGGGTGAGCGCGAATACAACGATTACGATTGGAGCGATTACGATCTTTATGAAAATACGCTGCTGCTGACGCAAAACATATTCAATGGCTGGAGTACGACCCATCAGATCAATACTCAACAGGCCAGATTGATGGCCGCGGCTTTCAACTATCTGGAAGTGGTGGAAGATACGGGATATCGGTTGGTGAACTACTACATCGAGGTCGTGAAAAATCGGGAGCTTCTCAAAATCGCTCGAGAGAACGTCGATATCAACCAGGCCATCTACGACAAAGTCAAGAAGCTTTACAACGGTGGTTTGACGACGAAATCGGAGTTGGAAAAGGCGGCCTCATCCCTCTCTCTCGCCCACTCCAACTATGTGGTCCAACAGAATAATCTCGAGGATGCTCTTTTTCAGTTCAAATATTTCTACGGTAAAAAGATCGATCCAGCGCTCCTCGAAACACCTTCCCTAACGGTTTCGGTACCGAAAACTTACGAAGAGGGGCGTGACTACGCCCTGACCCACAACCCTTCCATCCTCGTGCAGCGCTACAACATCAAAGTGGCGCAGGAAGATTACGAAGAGAAGAAGAGTCGCTACTATCCGAAAGTCGACCTGCGTGCCAGAGGGTCGTGGAACTACAATATGAGCGGTAACAACGAAGGGCATGGTGATCATTATCGCGTATCGGCCGCTTTGAGTTACAATCTTTTCAACGGCTTCTCCGATCGGGCAGCGATCCAAAAAGGTGTCAGCAAAGTTCAGCAAGAGGTCGTACGGCATGCCGATTTGAAACGACGGACCGAAGAGAGTTTCGATCTTTCGTGGACATCGTATGTCCATCTTCAGCACAAGCTTCAATATTTGCAAAACTACAAAGAACATGCGGTCAACACGCTACGACTCTATTCCAAAGAGTATGAAATGGGACGGCGCTCTTTGTTGGATCTGCTCTCGGCACAAAACGACTTGATCAACGCCAAATCCCAAATCGTCACGACCCGCTTCAACCTCCTCTTTTCCAAATACCGATTACTCGACGCGATGGGCACGATGGTGCCGACGATCGTCGGAAAAGCCGACCGTTACGCCGCACGGGTGGGACTCGCCTCCAAAGATGACAGTAAACAAGATAGCCTTCCCGTCGATATGTTGAAAAAGAACGATCGATTTTTGAATTCGCTGGAAACGAGGATCAAAAAAGATCGAAATCCCTGACACCCATTGTCCAAAAAGGAGGCACCGATGGATCGGGCCCCTCAAGCATACGATCCTTTACTCAAAGCATTGGTGCTTTTCACCAAACTCTATCATAAACCCTATACCGCCGAATCTCTGACCCACGGCCTGCCGCTAGAAGACGAGGATGGTCGTCCGGTCCTTTTCAGTGTCGACAAGGCCAGAGGACTGATGTCGCGGGCCGCCCAGAGAGCGGGACTACGCTCGACACTGATCAAAAAACGGCTCGACGAAATCTCTCCGCTTTTTCTGCCGATGATCCTCTTGTTGAAAAACAGGGAGGCCTGTATTCTCGAAGCTTTTTCCGAAGACGGCAAGCAGGCCAAGATCGTACTTCCGGATGCGGGGGAAACCCATGAGTGGATCGATCTGGAAAAGCTCGAAGGGGAGTATACCGGGTACGGATTTTTGCTCAAAAGGATCTACGACTACGGCGATCGGGAGCGCCAGCGACTCAAACTCGAGACGAAGCATTGGTTTTGGGACAGTATCAAACACTCCTATCATATCTATAAAGACGTGATTCTCGCGTCGATACTCGTCAATCTCTTCGTCCTTGCCACACCCCTTTTTACACGCACCGTCTACAACCGTGTCATTCCCAATCAAGCGACCGAAACCTTGTGGTATTTTGCGGGGGGTGTCGTCGTCATCTACATCATCGACCTTTTTCTCAAGCTCACCCGGACCTATTTCCTAGAGATCGCGGCGAAGAAGTCGGATATCATCATGTCCTCGGTGATTTTCGAGAAAGTTTTGGATATGCAGATGAAAGCGATGCCCAAATCGGTCGGTAGCTTCGCCAGTAATTTGAAGGATTTCGATGCGATTCGCAACTTTCTGACGTCGGCGACACTGACGACGTTGATCGATATTCCCTTCGCCATTCTCTTCTTGATCGTCATCTGGATTTTGGGGGGTGCGGTGGTTTGGGTACCGATCGTGACGATCGTCCTGATTTTGGGCTACGCTCTGCTGATTCGTAAACCTCTTTATCGGCGGATAGAACAGACGCATCATGCCGCTGCTCATAAAAACGGTATTCTCGTCGAAGCGCTTCACAATCTCGAAACGATCAAGACGCTCGGTGCCGCAGGACGTATCCAATGGCAGTGGGAAGAGGCGACGGGCGAAGTGGCCGAAAAGAGTCTGGCCGCTCGGTTGATGTCGGCCTCCTTGCCTGCGGTGACGAGTTTCCTCGTGCAATTCAATACGGTGCTGGTGGTCGTCGTGGGTGTCTACATGATCAAAGAGGGCACGATGACGATGGGCGATCTGATCGCCATCGTCATTCTCGTTTCCCGAAGTGTCGCGCCGATGGGGCAGGCCGCGTCGTTGATCGCGAATTACGAGGATGTCAAAACCGTCTACAACATGATGGAAGATATCGTCAACCAACCGGTGGAGCGGCCGGAGGCCAAAGAGTTCGTCCAGAAGCCGAAATTCCATGGTAAGATCGATTTCAAAGATGTCAGCTTCTCCTATCCGGGAGAGGAGCGTCCAGCGTTGTCGCATGTCTCCTTTTCCATCGAACCGGGGGAAAAGGTAGGGCTCATCGGTCGCATCGGATCGGGAAAGAGTACGATCCTCAAACTCATCATGCATCTCTACGAACCCGACGAGGGCGCGATATTGATCGACGATATCGATATCAAGCAGATCGACCCGGCGGATCTGCGGGCCAATATCGCCTACGTGGATCAACACGTCAAACTTTTCCGCGGAACGATGAAAGAAAATCTCAAATTCGGCAACGCCTATCTCGACGACGAGAGGATGCTCGCCGCCTCCGTCGATGCCGATGTGCATGAATTTGTACAAAAGCATCCCAAAGGGTACGAAATGACGATCGGAGAGCAGGGAACGGGACTTTCGGGGGGGCAGAGACAGAGTGTGGCGATCGCCCGAGCTTTGATGCGCGATACTCCGATCGTGTTGATGGACGAACCGACCAATGCGATGGACCAAACTACCGAAGCCCATATCATCGCGACGCTCGAACGTCGTTTCCAGGGAAAAACGGTGCTTCTTTCGACCCAGAAACTCGGATTGTTGCGCGCGGTGGATCGTGTCATCGTCCTTCACGAAGGACGGATCTATATGGATGGCCCCAGAGACGAGGTGATTGCCAAGCTAAGAGGGGATGGCGATGCGCGGGCGTAAAGAGAATCTCAACGAAAGAGAGCTGGCCTATCTGGAAAGTTTGAGCCAAGCGGTCTTGCACTCGACGCCCCGGCGAAGCCGCTTGGTCCTCTATTTTTGGGTTCTGACGGTAGCGGCATTTCTGCTTTGGGCCTCCATCGCCAAAGTGGACGAGATCGTCCGTGCACAGGGTAAGATCGTGCCTTCGGGTGAAAACAAAGTCCTTCAAAATCTCGAAGGGGGCATCGTCGAGGAGATTCTGGTCAAAGAGGGAGATGCGGTCAAAAAGGGGCAGATTCTTCTGAAAGTCAAAAACCTCAAATCACGATCGGAATTGGCAGGTTATCTGAGCAAATACAACGAGTTGGCCGCCAGAGCGGCACGATTGAAGGCCGAAGCCAAACATCGACCGTTGCGGTTCGATCCGATCCTGGCGAAGGAGCATCCCGATCTTGTCGCCAGAGAACGCAGTCTTTACGAAGCCAACATGGGACGTCTCAGAGCACAGATCGAGACGTTCAAAAAACAGATCAGGCAAAAACAGGAGCAGCTGAAAGAGGCACGTTCGAAGCTCAAAAATCTCGAACGCAGTTACAAGCTGATCGAAGAAGAGGTGAAGATGAGCGAACCGATGGTAAAAGAGGGGGTGAAGTCGAAAGTCGATTTCCTCAAGCTACAACGGGAAGCCAATGCGATCAAGACCCAGATCGACAGTGTCAAAGACACCATTCCTCGTATCCGTTCCGCCATCGCGGAGATCGAAAGCCGTATCGACGCCACGAAACTCGAGTTTCGTGGCAAATCGGAAAAGGAGATGAACGAAGCGTTGGGCGAGATGGAGCGATTGACGGAAAAGATCAAAGCGTTCAGGGATACGGTCAACCGGACGCTCGTACGCTCACCCGTGGACGGTCTCGTCAAAAAACTCTACGTCAATACGATCGGCGGGGTGGTGCGTCCGGGTATGGATCTGGTGGAGATCGTACCGCTCGACAAGAATCTGATCGCCGAAGTGAAAGTACGTCCCAAAGATATCGCTTTCATCTACCCAGGACAGAAAGCGCTGGTCAAATTCACCGCTTACGATTATGCGATCTACGGGGGATTGACGGGTAGAGTGGTGGGGATCAGTCCCGACACCGTTACCGACAAGAAGGATCGAACATTTTATATCGTACGCATTCGAACCGATCGTAACTATCTTCTCTCCGGCGGGAAAAAACTCAAAATCATTCCAGGAATGGTCGTAAATGCCGATATTATCACAGGCAAACGTACGATACTCGACTATCTACTCAAGCCGATCATGAACAGCAAGGACTACATTTTTACGGAGCGGTGATGAAAGTGGAATTGATGAGCGGCGATATCGAGCGGCTTATGCGCTGGGAGAAGATTTTAAAAACGTACGACCCCCAAGCGGTGGAAGCCATCGAAGGCAATGACGAACCCTCGATCGTCGTCGCCGACTTCGATACGCACAAAAGGGAAGTGCTGAGGTTCTTGAAACGGACGGCGGGGCAGGGGCCTATCTCGCTTGTAGTTTTGGAAGGGCATCCGACGGTCGAACACGCCCGTGCACTACTTGCCGCCGGCGTGCGAGCCTACGGTAACGCCTATATGCAGCCGGTTCATCTTCTCTCTTGTGTTCAATCGGTGATGGAGGGGCAGATCTGGATCGCTCCCGAGATCGTCTCCTCGTTATTGGCGCTCTCCGAAGAGAGTGGGGCGAGTGAAGAGCTTCCCGAAAACTTCACCCCCAGAGAGAGGGAGTTGACGAGATTGCTTCTGCAAGGGGCCAGCAATCGGGAGATCGCGCAGAAACTGGGAATCAGCGAGCGAACGGTCAAGGCCCATTTGAGTCATATCTACGCCAAGATGGGGGTCTCCAACCGCCTCGAATTGGCGGTCAGGTTGCGCCAAAGCCGTACTAGTACTTCCGTCCAATAGCGAAGCTCCCGCTTTTTTTCGTAAAATTTGAAAAAATTAGGAATCGTTGCGTACGATTCGAACGAAGGATGAAATCATGGCAGTGATCGTCGGATACGTAACCGCTATCAAAGGGGAGTTTTTGGCTCGCTCCAAAGATGGATCGGTCAGAGAATTGAAGGTAGGTGATCCCATCTACGCGATGGATCTCGTCTACGATCCCACCCATACCGCCAGCGATAGGATCGTCATCGATCTACTTCGAAGTGACGAGAATCTGGCTCTCAACGGCGAGGCGGAGATCCTTTTCGATGCGACGGTGACGGAACCGGACCGGATCGCCGAAACTACGTTTTCGGAAGCCGACGTGACCGCGACGCTAGCGGATGCCCATGGGCAAGAGGGTGATCCGATCGATACGCTTTGGAAAGAGTTCGGGGATATCGACGTGGATGAGACGGCGGTCGGCAAAGAGGACGTGATGCCGGCTTCCCACAGTTTGACCGACACGTTCGCTACCGAGGCCAATACGGAAGCCGATGTCAAATCGAGCCTACGCAACATTGCGTCCCACGATTATACGTTGCAAGAGGATTTCGATCCCTTCGATAGCGGAACGATCGATCTGACGGCATTGACGACACCCGAATCGGGAGTGGTCACGGTGCCTCCGATCGAGTCGCCGACTTCTGGGCCACTGCCCCCGCGGGTGATTTTGGATACGGAGACCTCCAACACTATCCATATCGACGATCCCAACGGAGATGGCATCGTCAACGCACAGGAAGCTCTTCGCCTTCCGATCAGCGGGAGCGTGGAGCCCGGTAGCGTGATCGATGCCGTGACGATCTCCGATGGTACGCATACCCTTCGGATTCCTGCCTCTTCTATCGAATACGATTCTGATACTGGTGCGTTTCGTATTCCGGGTGTGGACGTGAGCGGCTTGAACGACGGGACGTTGACGGTCACGGTCGTTAGTACCGATGCCGCCGGCAACCATGCCAGCTCCAGCGACTCGATCCTCAAGGATGCGACACCACCGGAACTTTCCATCGTTCTCGACCCTGTGACCTCCGACGACGTGCTCAACGCGCAAGAAGCTCAGGGGGAAGTGACTTTGACGGGACGTGTGGACGGGGACGTACAGCCGGGAAATACGGTGGCGCTTAACGTCGCGGGCCATACCTATTACACCCCAGTGGACGAAAAAGGTCGTTTCGCCGTGCAACTGCCAGGCAAAGATCTCGTACAAGATAGCGATCGTACCGTCGAAGCCCATATCAGCGTCGTCGACGAAGCGGGCAATCTTCAGACCGCGAGCGACACCAGAACCTACGGTGTCGATACCCAGGCACCTTCCATCGTCGTCGAGGCGCCCGATATCACGAACGACACGACGCCGACG
>CAZORY010000059.1:0-9865 GCA_964582435.1 uncultured Campylobacterales bacterium | reverse complement strand
AAGCGATTCTTCTCTTTTTGAATATCGCCCGCTCTCTTGGCGTCGCTCCAGAAATCTTCTTGCATCTCCATTTGGGCGATCTCATCCAGCCGTTTACGTATCTCGTCGGGTTTGACGATGTTGCGGATGTTGTCGATCTTGGTCTGAAGTTTTTTCATCAACTCGGAAAATTCGTAGCTGTCCATAGGTGCCCTTGAGCTATAATATCGTCGCAATTATACCGAAGGGCACCTTGGGTGCGCTGAAAGGTTCGAGGTGAAAATCGTACGAACGATCGAAGCGTTACGTGAAGCACGCAACGGGATGGAAGGTAGTGTCGGTTTCGTACCGACGATGGGAGCGCTGCATCGGGGCCATTTGAGTCTGATCCAGCAAGCACGACGCGACAACGACCATACGATCGTCTCCATTTTCGTCAACCCGACCCAGTTTTTGCCTGGTGAAGATTTGGAAAAATATCCAAGACGAGAAGAAGCGGATCGCAAAATCTGTGAAGTGGCCGGGGTGGATCTGCTTTTCATGCCCGATAGCGACACGATGTACGGCGAAGACGAAGTGAAGCTTCAAGCGCCGAAATACCTCGGTTATATTCTCGAAGGGCATCGCCGACCCGGCCATTTCGACGGGGTGGTGCAGGTGGTGATGAAGCTCTTGCATCTGACGCGCCCGACACGGGCCTATTTCGGCAAAAAGGATGCCCAGCAGCTTAGGATTTTGCAGAAGATGGTCGAAGATCTTTTTTTGAGCGTCCAGATCGTGCCGATGGAGACGGTGCGAGAGGAGGATGGCTTGGCGTTGAGTAGCCGAAACGCCTATTTGAGTCCCCAAGAGCGGGCACGGGCCCTTTCGATCTCCAAAGCTTTGAAGCGGGCCTCTCGCCTCGTGATGGCGGGCGAAATGGAAGCGGGGGCGATCGAAGAGGCGATGCGCGAAACGATGCGCGAAATCGAAGTGGAGTATGTCGCCATCGTCGATCGTGATTTCAGACCGCTGGAACGGGTGAAGCTCAAAGAGACGATCGTTCTCGTTGCCGCCAAAGTCGGCCAGACGCGCCTGATCGACAATCTATGGTTGTAAAGTGCGGAAGAATATCTCGGCTCTTCACTTCCGGTTGACTTCGGGCTTGAGATAACCTTGCTCGATCATCAGTTTCACGATATCTCGAAAGACGGGCACGGCCGACATGGCGGCGAAGTAATGATAAGGTTTTTTGGCTTGGCGTACCAGCACGCCGATCGTATAGCGGTGGGTTTTGTCGTTGGCGAAACCGATGAAGGAGCTGTTGTAAAGTTTGGCGTAACCCCCCTTTCGTGAAGCGATATGGGCCGTCCCCGTCTTGCCACCGATTTGAAGGCCCGGTATGCGGGTTTTGGTTCCGGTACCTTTGGCGACGACCTTTTCGAGGATTCGTTGCATCGTATAAGCCGTCGCGGGCGGTAGGATGCGACGAACTTCATCGCTCTGATCCACGCCATAGTGTCGTCCTAGAGGATCGACGATATCGGCGGCGATTTTGGGTGTCACGAGACGGCCTCGGTTGTTGAAAACGTTGTAGGCCCGCACCAGTTGCAAGAGTGTGACGCGGATTCCATAGCCATAGCCGACGGTCGCTTTGTAGATTTCGCTCTCCATCTGCGTGACGTGGGGCATGATACCGCTATGTTCGTAGGGCAGGTCGACGCCTGTTTTTTGGGTGAAACCGAAATCTTTGAGCCCCTCGACGAAATCGACACCGTCGAGCCGCTGCGCAAGTTGTGCCATACCGATGTTGGAGGAGTAGACGATGACGTTTTCGGCACTCATCCACGCTTCTTTGTGTTCGTCGGTGATCACTTTACGACCCAGACGATAGCGTCCGTTGTAGGTACGGACGATTTCGAGAGGATTCACTTTGTGGCGGCGAAGCAGCAAGGAGAAGGTGATCGGTTTCATCACCGAGCCGGGTTCGTAGGTATATTCGGCGGCCGTGACGTTGAGAGATGGGTAGTCACGACGCCGGATATGGTCGGGATCGTAGCGATTGGAGGTGGCGAGGGCTAGGATATGACCCGTTTCGGCTTCCATCACCACGGCGGTGATCTCTTTGGCGTCGTGCTCTCGTTTGGCTTTGTCAAGAAGCGTCTCCAGCGCTTTTTGGAGGCCCACGGGTATGTTGAGACGCACGCTCATCCCATCGATGGCGGGGCGCACGAAGCTATCTCCATCCAGAATGATCGTGTTTCCGATGTCCCGCTGACCTCGGACGAGGCCGTTTTGGATAGGGCGGAGACTTTCCTCGTAGAACTTTTCGAGCCCTTTGACACCCACCGGCCGGGTGAAACCATCCTCCTCTTTTTTTCGCATGTATCCCAATACGGGTGTCAGGATATCCCGATACGCGAAGATACGGGTCTCTCCACTTTCGGTGACGCTCAGACCATATTTGATGATTTGCCCGCTAGGAGTTTTGTAGGGGACGAAAACTTTGAGCAACCGTAGTTTTCTGGCCAGATCTTTGAGATACTTGGCCCGGTTGGCGTCGATGGCGTAGGAGAGGACGACATTTCCCTTTTTCGCGAGACGCCGGCGGATCGTTTGGGTGTCGATGCCGCTGTAGATGGCGAAGAGTTTGACGAAAAGCTCTTTTTTGTCCGGATCGATGTTGCGGGTGTTGACCATCGCTTTGTAGAGTTTCTGGCTGAAAGCGAGTTTGAAACCTTCCTGGCTGACGATCGCTCCTCTGAGGGCGCGATTCGTTTCGCTGATGATCAGCTGGGGGATGTGTCGATGGGTGATGGCGGTATGGGTGATCGAAGCGACGAAGATGAGGACGAGAAACGCCATCATCAACAAAACGACCAGCAGTTTGGTCTTTTTGTGGATCCGTTCGTCGACCGATCGCTGGGAAGAGGGTGGATGTTTGGGCACTTCGTCGCCGGTCGGACGTTAGATTTGGGTGCGGAGAATCTCTTTGTACGCGTTGATCGCTTTGTTGCGCACTTCGAGCATCATTTTCATACTGAGTTCGGCTTTGTCGATAGCGATCGCCGCTTGGTGAAGATCTTTGACCTGTCCCGTGGCGATGTCGCTCATCGCTTTTTGTCCCGCTTTTTGTAGGTCGTTGACCTCCTCGAGCGTCTCTTTGAGGACGTCACCGAAATCGGCAGTGCTCTTTGTCGTCTCCTTCGTTTTCGTGGGAAAAAGATCTTGAGTGGAGAGTTGTTTGACGCTCTGCACGTTTTTGTCCATAATTTCTCGATCCTTACGCTCTTAGAATGTCGATAGCGCTCGTCGCCATCGCCTTGACGTTTTGAAAGGCCGCCACATTGGCTTGATAGGCCCGTGTCGCTTCGATAAGATCGGCCATTTCGACGACCGGGTTGATATTGGGGTATGCGACGTATCCTTCGGCATTGGCGTCGGGATTGGACGGGTCGTATTTCATTCGAGGCTCACTATCGTCTCTGACCACTTTGTCCACGACCACGCCCATGATCGCCGGCCGCGCCTTTTGACCTACCACGCCTTCGTCCAAAGGGTCTTCGTAGGGTAGGTACCCATCGTCTTTATCAATTTTACTCTGTAAAACTTTATCGAAATTGAAAGCTTTGAATATCACTTCGCGTCGGCGATAAGGCCCTCCCTCGTCGGTACGGGTCGTATTGGCGTTGGCGATATTGGAACTGATGATGTTGACACGGAAACGTTGGGCCGAGAGCCCGTAGCCGTTGATGTCGAAACTACTCAAAAAAGCCATAAAAACCCCTTACACTTTCGCCGAAGCGTCCAGAACGCTACGGAAGATGGCGCTATCTTTTTTCAAAGCGGCGACAAGGGCGTTGTACATGACGGTGTTTTTGGCCATTTCGGTCGTTTCGGTATCCAGATCGACGGTGTTGCCGTCGTTGCGGGCCAAATGACCGTCACGGAAAAAGATGCGCGCTTTGTCCGGCTCCCCGTCGACCGTCCCGTTCATATGGTCGGCATGGGTTCGTGCCATCGGAAGAGAGGTGGCGGATCGTGGAAAGAGCTCTTTCGCCTCGTTGGCGAGCACCCCTTCGAAAAGGATATCTCGGGCCCGATATCCCGGTGTGTCCACGTTGGCGATGTTGGAGCTTATCATCTCTTGACGCAACCCCCGGTAATCGAGGGCCTTGGCCATCAACCCATGGACGCGGCTGATTTGCATGCACTCTCCTTTGCGACAGTCTGCTTTTGAACAAGCAAAAACCATTCCATTGTGACACCGGCGGATGGGACGGATTGGGACTCAGCGGTCGGGATGAATGTAGATCGGCGGGGTTTCGGAAAGTTTGGCGTCGTCGAGCCAGGCGAGATGGTTGGCTTCGATGATTCGAAGAAGTTTTTCGACGTAACGTTCGCCCTGTTCGGAGTAGTGGAGTAGGGCCGGGGCTAGATCCATGCCTCGCAGCGGTTTGCCTTCGTCCCGAAGTTTGGCCCGCCGTTGTCGGAAGATACGATAGGCGGGATGGGTGTTGAGATTGTGGATGTAGGCTCGGATGGAATCGAGAGGCGTTTTGAAACGGGCGAGTCCGTAATCGCCCAGCGATTTACGCTGTCGTTTCGGTTTCATCGCCGCTTTGGAGAAACTCCATTGTCCAAAAAGGGCGTTTCCTTCGACGGCGAAGCGGGACGTGCCCCATGCGCTCTCGACGGCGCCTTGGGCGAGGATCAAAGAGGGGGGGACGATATCGACACGTCTTTTCAAAAGTTTCAATTTTGCTCGGGTCAGAATATCTTCGGGAGTTTTGAGAACGCCGTATTTGAGTGCGAGTCGTCGGAGCCACTCGCTTTCACGGCGGTTCGGTGGGTCGTTTCGATCGATTTTTTCGAGGATTTCGAGCATCTTTTCGCGCTCTCTCATCACTTCTTCGTCGGCGATGAGGGCGCCGGAGGCCAGAAGTCGAAGAAAAAGGCTCTTCTTTTCGGCGACGGGAAGGTCGGAGGCCTCTTTGGACCATCGGCTGGAAATGCGTGTGAGCAGGACGCGCGGTACCTCTTTCATCCCCGCGTGGAAGGCTTTGTCCGTATAACCCAGACGATCCAAAATCGCCAGTGTCTGTCGATAGGAAGAGACGTCATAGTGGATGAACCGAGGTTTTTGCGGTGCCTTCTTTTCGGTATGCCGGGGTGATTCGCACCCGTCGAAAAGAAAAAGTGACGTCATGCAAAGAAAAAAAGTTACCCAAACCTTTCTATCAGTTAACATCCCTTATAATAACAAAATTCGTATAGAACACCCTAATCCGCAATATCCGTTAAAAGAGCTGTCCTATGATCGATCGTCCCCTCTTTCTCTCCGCCGTGACGTTGATCGTCGTCGGGATCGTCTTCAGTTACTCTCTTTCGGCCTATACGGTATTGCTCTATCATACCAAGCCCTATCATTTTCTACTACGTCAAGCGGTGGCGGGTATGGCGGGGATTGCGTTGATGTGGACGATCGCCAGGATGGACCCGAAAAAAGCGGTGCCGTGGATCGGTTTTTCGGTCCTTCTCTTTTCGACGGTTTTGATGATAGCCACCCCTTTTCTTCCCGAATCGATCGCCCATACGGTCGGTGGCGCCAAACGATGGATTCGCCTGGGTCCCGTTTCTTTGGCGCCGGTGGAGTTTTTCAAAGTCGGTTTCGTCTTTTTCCTGGCATGGAGCTTCAAACGTAGAGTCCTCGCCAAGCATGCGACCGCCGATCGGCATTACACTCTCAAAGAGGAGTTTTTGATTCTACTGCCTTATATCATCGTCTTCGCCCTGGCGATGTTCGTCATCGCCTATTTTCAGAACGATCTAGGGCAGGTGATCGTCCTGGGAGCGACGATGCTTTTCATGATGATCTTCGCCGGCAGCAGTCTGCGGATTTTCGGATGGGCCATTTTGGGAACGATTCTGGCGGCGACCGGATTCATCGTCACGTCGCCCCATAGGATCGAGCGTTTCAAAGGATGGTACTACATGGCTCAAAACACCATCGCCAAACTCTTCCCTCAATGGGCCCACGCCATTCCGAAGGTGAATCTTGCCGAAGAGCCCTACCAGGTCAGCAACTCTTTGCACGCCATCCATCATGGCGGACTTTTTGGCGTCGGCTTGGGCAACGGTGTGTTGAAACTGGGGTTTTTGAGCGAAGTGCATACCGACTTCGTGCTGGCCGGCATGGCGGAAGAGATCGGTGTGGTCGGGGTAGCGGCCGTGTCGGGATTGCTTCTTTTCGTCATCTATCGGCTACTTCGGATCGCGGGACGGGTGAGAGAAAATCTCTACTATCTCTACTGCACCGGTTTGGCGATGATTATCGGGTTCGCGTTCGTCATCAATGCCTTGGGGATCAGCGGGGTCATTCCTCTCAAAGGGATCGCGGTACCATTTTTAAGTTACGGAGGATCGCAAGTCATGGCACTTTCCATCGGGATCGGGCTTGCCCTTTCGATGAGTAAAGATGCACGACTTTAGCGGACGATAAATCGCTACGAAGGAGAAAGGATGAGAGTGGAAGAAAAGATGGAAGCGATGTTCGCCCTTCAAGAGCGACTCAACGACGAGACCAACGGTCAAGCGTGGCGCGATGGTGTGACGAAGAACGGCAAACGGATCAATTGGCGCCGTTGTATCGTCATGGAAGTGGCGGAACTGATCGATAGTCTACCCTGGAAACATTGGAAAAATATCGAAGGTGACCTGGATCTGGAAAATATTCGTATCGAGGTCGTCGATATCTGGCATTTCGTCATGAGCGAACTGCTTCGGCTGGAGAGTCTGCAAAAGGCGACCGAACGATCCCTTCTGTGTCGAGGCGGGGCTTCGACGCCGCTTCCCGAACGTTGGCGTCGGGAAGACGATCGTCGATTGGAGGCTTACGTCGCACCGTTCGAGCGATTGATGGGGCTCGCTTTGGAGCCTCACGAAGACGAAGCGTGGCGCAATGCAATGGTGAGTCAGTTTTGGGCTTGTATGGATGCTTCCGGTATGCGCTTTGGCGAACTCTATCGCCTCTATATCGGTAAAAACGCCCTCAACCGTTTTCGTCAGCTCCACGGATACAAAACGGGGACCTATCGAAAGATTTGGAACGGCCGTGAGGACAACGCGGTGATGCAGGAGATTTTGGCCGACGAACCCGATATCGATTTCGATGCTTTGATGTCTCGGTTGGCGCGCCGTTATGCCGAGGTAGGGTGATGCCAAAAAGCGCCGGACGTGCCATTTTGCTCACGGGCGGCGGAACGGGTGGGCATTTGGCGATCGTGCGTGCCGTCGCGGAGGCTCTGAGAGAGCGGGGCGTACGGCCGCTCTACGTCGGGAGTCGGAGTGGCCAGGATAGAGCCTGGTTCGAAAAGGAGAAGGGATTCGAAGCCACACTCTTTCTTCCTACCCGTGGGGTCGTGAATCGGCGGGGGGTGGCGAAGATCGCCGCGTTGGGTGCGACATTGAAAGCGACGTTGGCGGCTCGGCGCTTCATGAAAGATCATGGGGTGGGCGCGGTATTGAGCGTAGGTGGATTTTCGGCGGCACCCGCATCCTTCGCTGCGTTGACGATGGGCACTCCCCTTTTCATCCACGAACAAAATGCCGTCGTCGGCCGCCTCAACCGACTGCTCGCTTCCCATGCCCACACCTTTTTCTCCTCCTACGGCCCATCGCCCACGCCATATCCCGTACGGCGTCTCTTTTTCGATTTGGCGAGGGATCGAACACGATTGCGCCGCGTCATCTTTTTGGGAGGGAGCCAAGGGGCGACGGCGATCAACGATTTCGCCCTCGACGTAGCGCCAAGTTTGGCGGATCGGGGGGTGGCCATCTCTCACCAGACGGGCGATAGAGATTTCGAACGGGTCGTGGACGCCTACGCGGAACGTGGGATCGAAGCCGACGTTTTCCCCTTCAGCCCCATGTTGCACGAAAAGATCGCCGCCGCCGATCTCGCCGTCAGTCGGGGAGGCGCCAGTACGCTTTGGGAACTGGTGGCCAACCGACTGCCTACGCTCTTCGTTCCCTACCCGTACGCTGCCGGTGACCATCAATATTTCAACGC
Organism: uncultured Campylobacterales bacterium; assembly: GCA_964582435.1. GTDB lineage: Bacteria > Campylobacterota > Campylobacteria > Campylobacterales > Hydrogenimonadaceae > Hydrogenimonas. The sequence goes on along the minus strand of CAZORY010000059.1, from coordinate 1,836 downwards.
AAAATTTTTGGCCGACAAGGGGGCTGGATGGGTCGTGCGTCAAAAAGATCTCTCGGTCGATATCTTCGAGTCGATCGCCCAAAGCGAACGCATCGCCGAAGTAGGCCGCCATCTTGTAGGTCTCGCCTCTCCCGACGGAGCCGAACGTATTGCAAAGGCATTGTTGGAAACGGTCGTTTTCGGGTGATCGATGGGTTTCGGATCGTTCGTATCGGTCTTTTGCGTGTACGAAGCCGATATACGTCGGTGGGACGGGTGACCGAAAGGTTGGCGAAGAGATAACCGGCTCGGCGATAGGAGCGCGTTTTTTCTCGTTCCGTCGATGATTTATCCGCGATGGGGTATAATGAAAACATAGCGTTGGTCAAGTGACATAAGGTGATATGGCATCACGGCAAGGAGGTGTGAAATGGCCGAAAGAAAGAGTGCACAGACACAGGTGGAGCGAACCGACACGGAAGCGCTCGAAAAGGAGATCGCCGCACTGAAAGAGGATGTGCGCCGTTTGACGCAGACGTTGGCACGATTGGGCGGAGAGACGCTCAAAGCCTCTGCCGAAGAGATGGGTGAGAAGATCGCTTCGCAGATGCCACCCCAACAGCGTGAGCAGCTCGAGGCTTTGAAGGAGGAGGGGAGCCGAGCGCTCGCCGCGATCAAAAGCCGGCAAGAGGATCATCCTTTCGTCGCCTTGTTGGTGGCGGCGGGGATCGGCTTTTTGTTGGGCAAGACACTCGGTGGCCGTGACCGATGACGAAAGTGACGATTTCCGATTTCATCATCGCTTTGATGGATCTGTTGGAAGCGGAGAGTCGTGCGTTGGAGAGGTCCGCTTCCCTATTCATGGAGCGTCAGCGGCAGTCGTGGCGCGACACGCTCTATCGCAGCAGTTGGACGATTGCCTGGATCGTCGTCGCGACCGGTGCGCTCCTTGGGGCGCTGGGTTTCGGTGCCTGGGGCATGTACCGTTTTCTAGCGGACAATCTGTCCGAAACGGCCGCCCCCTTCGTCACGGCCGCCATACTGCTGCTCGGTGCCGCTTTTTTTGGCTGGATAGCCTCTAGGTTAGGGCGAAGCGATGGATGAGTTGAGGGGGGCTCGAAGACGATTCAAAGCGCTCTCGGAAGGGCGCTACGTCCCTAAAGAGCTCTCCTTGGAGGAGGCGAAAAAACGTCTAAGGCAAAGCGATCCGGGCATCGACGTCTCCGAAGCCCTTACCGCACTCAATCAAGGAGATCTGGAGCGTGCCGCCGCCGCTTTGGTCCATCAAGCGTTGTTACCTGAGACGATCGCCTTCTTCGCCCCCCTGATCGCTAAAGGATTGGAAAGCTTCGTCATCCTCGGCGAAACCGATGACGAAAGGTCTCGTTCTCGTTGAAACCTTCCATTATCCCCTTTTCAAAACTTTTTGGATAAAATCTATCCAATTTTCCAACAAGGTATGTTTCGATGGATATTCGACAGGCGTTTCTAGACTTTTTCGCGGCCAAAGGGCACAAAGTGTACGAGAGTGCACCGCTGGTCCCCGACGATCCGACTCTGCTTTTCACCAACGCGGGGATGGTACCTTTCAAAAGCGTCTTCACCGGTGATGTGCCCGCTCCCAATCCTCCCAGGGCCACCAGCTGCCAGACCTGTATACGTGCCGGTGGCAAGCACAACGATCTTGAAAACGTCGGCCACACGGCACGCCATCATACCTTTTTTGAAATGCTCGGCAATTTCAGTTTCGGCGACTATTTCAAGGAGGAGGCGATCGCATATGCCTGGGAGTTCGTGACCGACGTGTTGGCCCTGCCGAAAGAGAAGCTTTGGGTCACGGTCCACGAGAGCGACGAC
>CAZORY010000058.1:0-9895 GCA_964582435.1 uncultured Campylobacterales bacterium | reverse complement strand
TGGTGAAACTGGTAGACACGCCAGACTCAAAATCTGGTGGGCGTTAGCCCGTGCCGGTTCGAGTCCGGCCCTCGGTACCATTTTATATTCTATTGGATGCGGGAGTAGCTCAGTGGTAGAGCACAACCTTGCCAAGGTTGGGGTCGCGGGTTCGACCCCCGTCTCCCGCTCCATGTGCCTGCTTGCAAGATGTCACTCCTCTTTTTCTTATCACACATGACTCTTACATTTCTCGATATTTTCGAAACAAAAAGGAAACGGGTGTTACGACATCTCTTCGTCGTCTTCACACTTTTGTTTGCTCTCTCCCTTTTCGCGACACCTCTACCACTCAAATCTCACTACTCCATCGACAAACCCTGCATTCCTCTTGCTCTTTTCACTAAAACGGATAGAAACATCTGTCTTTTGCATCTATCCAAACATCGCTTACGATGGCAAATCCCGGCCTATCGACTCCAGAAGCTACTCGAAAAAGAAGGAATAGCCACCCGCTCTCCCGACAAGGCGCTGATCACTTTCGAGCTACGACCGACGAAACGTTTCGAAAGGTTGGCCCATGCACTTACGTGCCGCTATCGTTCACGTTATCCGACCCTGCAAATCGACCACATCACCATCGTTCCTACCAACCACGAAAGCCAAAATCTCCACGACGAAGCCAACTGCTCACTTCGACTCTCCAACGCACAGCTCCGTAGAAATAGAGGGAACTTCCTCGTCGCTTGCGGTTTGAAACGCTATTTTTTTCGCTACCTTTTAAAAGGAGCGATCCCTGTCTATAAAGCCCGTCATCAAATAAAAAAAGATACAATAATCGACTCGGAAAACGTCGCGAAGATCAGCGTGTCATTCGAACGTTTCAACGACAGACCGATCACGGATCGGCTCGTGGGGCGATACGTGGCCCGACAAAACATCGGAGAGGGAAAAATCGTCACCGAACGAATGGTGCGACCGATACCCGACGTGCGGAAAAACGAGAGAATACGATGCTTCTATCACGACGGTGCCGTCACGATCGAATTCGACGCCAACGCCCTACAAAGCGGCTATATCGGGGATACGATCGTTGTGCAAAAGAGTGGAGGCAAAACGATGAAGGGCGTAATCACCCAAAAAGGAATGGTGGAGATTCGATGAGAGTGATTGTTGCGATTACCGGCGCCAGTGGCGTGCAATTGGGTTTCAGATTGTTGGAGGCGCTGCCAGAAAGCGTCACTCCCTACCTCATCCTCTCCGACAATTCCCAACGCGTGGCGATCTACGAAAAGGCAGAAGTCTTCGACAACGAGGACATCGCCGCGCCGCCGGCTTCCGGTTCGTTCCCTATCGACGCGATGATCGTGGCCCCTTGCAGCATGAATACACTGGCCAAAATCGCTTGCGGCTTAGCCGACGATCTCGTCACTCGTTCAGCGGCCGTGACGATCAAGGAGCGTCGCCATCTTATATTGGCACCTCGGGAGATGCCATTCAGTCCGATCGCCTTGGAAAACATGCTCAAACTCTCCCGAATGGGCGTGACGATCGCACCCCCAGTGATGGGCTACTATAGCGACCACGACACGGTGGAGGCGATGGAGAATTTCGTCGTCGGTAAATGGCTCGATCTACTAGGTATCGAACACGACCTCTACAAGCGCTGGGGGAGTGAGACGTCATGATACGACGGGTCATCTATCCCGGTACGTTCGATCCCATCACCAACGGGCATATGGATATCGTCATTCGTGCCACCCATCTTTTCGACGAAGTGATCGTCGCCGTCGCCTCTTCCAACGAAAAGGGACCGATGTTTTCCCACGAAAAACGTATAGCGATGGCCAAAGCCGCCTGCCGTGATCTTGAAAAAGTACGTGTTTTGGGCTTTTCGAATCTTCTCGTGGAGTTTTGCAAAAGTTGTGAAGCGTCCATCATTATCCGTGGTCTCAGGGCGGTCAGCGACTTCGAATACGAACTCCAGATGGGTTACGCCAACGCCTCTTTGGATCCCACGATCGAAACCGTCTATTTGATGCCGAGCCTTGAAAACGCGTTCATCAGCTCGTCCGTCGTACGCTCCATCCTCAAACATGGCGCATCCTGCCGCCATCTACTGCCCACCGCAGTCAACAAGATGGTCGAATCCTCTCTCGAGCGGAAAGAGTGAAGACGATGTATATCGCGTTCGAAGGGATCGACACGGCCGGCAAAAGTACACAGATCGCTCGACTCAAAGCCCATTTCCCCGATGCCATCCTCACCAAAGAGCCAGGCGGTACGCCGCTAGGAGCTACGATCCGTACCATGCTGCTTGACGGAAAGGATCTTCATCCACGCACCGAAGCGCTCCTTTTCTTGGCCGATCGTTCCGAACACATCGAAAAGATCATCCGTCCCAATCTGGACAAAACGATCTTCAGTGACCGCTCCTTTGTCTCCGGTATCGCTTATGCGCACATCCACCAAGGACTCTCGATCGACACGCTTTTGACCCTCAATCGATTCGCTACGGAGGGGCTCTTCCCCGATAAAATCATCCTTTTGAAACTAGACGGCACAACGTTGCGCAAACGGTTGGGTACCAAAAGCCACGATGCGATCGAACGACGGGGAATCGACTATATGCTGGCCGTGCAAAAGACGATGGAGGAGTTGCTCGATCTACTGGATATCGATCATCTTGTCGTCGATGCCACGTTACCGGTTTCAAGAATCACGAAGATCATCACCGACTACCTAAAGGAGAGCTCAACATGATCCAAGCCCTCAGGGGAATGAAAGATATTCTGCCCCCCGACAACGAACGCTTTCTGCACGTATTGCGTACCGCTTCGACCATCGCCGAACGCTATGGGTACACCTATATCGAAACCCCTCTGCTCGAAGAGACGGCCCTTTTCAAACGCAGCGTCGGGGAAAGCAGCGATATCGTAGGCAAAGAGATGTATCAGTTCATCGACAAAGGGGGCCACGACGTCTGTCTACGCCCCGAAGGCACCGCCGGCGTCGTTCGCGCGTTCATCCAGAACAAACTGGACAAAAAAGGCGGCGTCCACCGCTTCTACTATCACGGTCCGATGTTTCGTTACGAAAGACCCCAGAAAGGCCGTTTGCGAGAGTTTCACCAATTCGGATGTGAAAGTTTCGGCGAGGGGAGCGTCTATGAAGATTTCACGATCATCTTGATGATCAAGGACATCTTCGACGCACTTGGCATCGGTTATCGAATCAAGATCAACTCTTTGGGGTGCCCCGAATGCATGCCCGGTTATCGCGAACGGCTCGTCGAGCATCTTCACGATATCGAAGACGGACTCTGCGAAGATTGTCGCCGGAGAATCGCCACCAATCCGATCCGTGTCCTCGATTGTAAAGTCCAAAGCTGCCAAGACCTGTTAGGCGACGCCCCGATGATCAGCGCCCATCTTTGCGAAACCTGCGACGCTGATTTCGCGACCCTGACTCGACTACTCGAAAACCACGGCCTCCCTTTCGAACTTGACCCCAAACTGGTACGAGGCCTCGACTACTATACCCGAACCGCTTTCGAATTCGTCAGCGACGAGATCGGCGCACAAAGCGCCATCGCCGGTGGCGGGCGCTACAATCGGTTGGTCGAATTTCTAGATGGCAAACCTACACCGGCGGTCGGATTCGCGATCGGCATCGAGCGAATCTTGGATCTTGTCCAAATGCCTTCCAGCGGTAGAGAAGGCCTCTATCTTGGCGTCATGATTCCCGATGCTCTGCCCACGATCCTAAAGATCGCTCACCGAAAAAGAGCGCAGGAAAAAGTCTTCACCGAATATGCCGAAAAATCTCTCAAAGCCCATCTCAAAGCCGCCGACCGGTTGGGGGCCAAACGGTGCGGTATCGTCGGCGAAGAGGAGTGGCGAGAGGGAGCGATCTGGATCAAAGATCTGGAGACCAAAGAGGAGAAACGCATTGCCCTCGACGCGCTGGACTGATCCCGCGAAGCGCTACGGCCTCCACCTATGGGGGGAAGGCAATTTCATCATCGAAGAGGGCGTCGTCAAAGTCGCCCATGGATGCCGCCCTTCTCTGATCGGCATCACGAAACGATTGAGAGAAGAAGGGTACAAAGGCCCCCTGTTTCTTCGCTTTCCCCATCTAGCCGCCGCCAACGTGCGAAAACTCTTCGATGCCTTCGATCGGGCGAAACGGGAGTTCGACTATCACGGCAAATTCAAAGCGGTCTTCCCCCTCAAAGTCAATCAGTTCCCCGGATTCGTCATTCCATTGATGGAAGCGACGAAATCTTTGGAATACGGACTCGAAGCGGGTAGTAAAGGGGAACTGATCTTGGCGATGGCTTATACCAATATGGGCCGACCCATCACCGTCAACGGATTCAAAGATCAAGAACTCATCAGCATCGGTTTTCTGGCAGCCAAAATGGGCCACAACATCACCCTGACGATCGAGGGGATCAACGAACTCGAACTCATCATCAAAGAGGCCAAACGTTTGGGTGGCCCGATTCCGAAGATCGGCTTGCGCATTCGTCTACATACCGGCGGTATCGGGATCTGGGCCAAAAGCGGCGGTTATAGCTCCAAATTCGGCCTGACTTCCACCGAACTGCTCGAAGCCCTCGATCTGCTGGAAAACAACGGTCTGATGGAGCGGCTATCGATGATCCATTTTCACATCGGCTCCCAGATGAACCACATTTCCCCTCTGAAAAAAGCGATCCGAGAAGCGGGAAACATCTATGCCGAACTCCGTAAAATGGGCGCGGTCAACCTCCATGCCATCAATATCGGTGGTGGCTTGGCCGTCGAATATACTCAACATGACGAAAAGGTCGAGCGCAACTACACCCTCGAAGAGTTCAGCAACGACGTCGTCTTCTTGCTCAAGGAGATCGCCGATGCCAAGGATGTCGAAGAGCCGACGATCTTCACGGAATCGGGCCGTTTCGTCGCCGCCAACCATGCCGTTTTGATCGCTCCCGTGCTGGAGCTTTTCAGTCAAGAATACAGCGAAAAGATTTTGCGTCTCAAAACGACCAATCCTCCGCTCGTGCAAGAGCTCTACGATCTATATACCTCCATCACGTCCAAAAACGCCAGGGAGTACCTTCACGACGCCCTCGATCATATGGAGTCCTTGCTGACGCTTTTCGACCTAGGTTACATCGACCTGACCGACCGAGCCAATACCGAAACTCTGGTCCATCTGATCATCAAAAAAGCGCTGGTACTGCTGCGTGACAAACCGACCGCCGAAATTCGAGACATTCTCGATCGCGTCCAAGAACGCTATCTCGTCAACTTCTCACTGTTTCAGTCGCTACCCGATTATTGGGGGCTCGGTCAGCGTTTCCCGGTCATGCCCCTCGATCGACTCGACGAGCGCCCCACCCGATCGGCGAGTCTGTGGGATATCACGTGCGACAGCGACGGCGAAATCGCTTTCGACGTCGACACTCCTCTTTACCTGCACGATGTGGACATCGAGAGGGAAGAGTACTTTCTCGGTTTTTTCAAAGTCGGTGCCTACCAAGAGATTCTAGGGATGCGCCACAATCTCTTCACCCATCCGACCGAAGCGATCGTCCACTTCGACGAGACGGGCGAGTACAGCATCGAAAAGGTTCTCGAAGCGCAGACGATCCTCGACGTACTCGACGACATCGACTACGACACCAAAGAGATCGAACGGCGTATTCGACAATTGATCGAAGAGTCCGACGCCATCGCCGAAGATGAACGCAAAGAGATACTCGGAGAGCTTTACCTATACTTAAGTGAAAATGGTTATCTTAGGACGATCAATTTTTCGGAAGGAGTCTAGGCGTTGATTTCGATTGTCAAACAGATCGCGGAGGATTTTGGCAGCGTTTACCGGCGCGATCCCGCTATCCGATCACGCTTCGAACTCTTTTTCAACTATCCAGGGGTTTGGGCGATCGCCAACTACCGCATCGCCCACAAACTTTACAAATGGGGCTTCAAACTTCTCGCTCGTTTCATCATGGGAATCTCCCAGTTCATCACCAATATCGACATACACCCCGCCGCGACGATCGGTCGGCGGGTATTCATCGACCACGGCATCGGTGTCGTCATCGGTGAAACGGCGATCGTCGGAGACGACGTGACGATCTACCAAGGTGTCACACTAGGAGGCGTTTCTTTGGAAAAAGGCAAACGTCACCCTACGATCGAACGGGGTGTCGTCCTCGGTGCCGGGGCCAAAGTACTAGGCAATATCACGATCGGTTACAATTCCAAGATTGGTGCCAATTCGGTCGTCGTCCGTTCCGTCCCTCCCGAATCGACGGCCGTAGGCATACCGGCGAAGGTGGTCACCAAAGGGCGGGACAAAAGCCCGCTTAGCCACAATAAATTGCCCGATATCAACAAAGAGCTTTTCGAATATATGCTCAAGCGCGTCGCTTTGATCGAACATATTTTAGCTCCCGAGCACAAAGAGCTTCTCGAAGAGGATAAAAAACTCGACGAAATCTACGAAGCTTTCATCAAGTCGATGAAGCAGTGAGAAGACCAAATCGTCAGGGATGAATTTTCCTGTGCCCTTTCCTTTTCAAGACTTCATCCCATCGACTTTTCCGTTTTTCAGAGAACTTTGGATAAAATGAGAGCAAAAAAGGGTTTGCATGCTCTCACAACGGATCCAGACGCTCTCCGAATCTTTGACGATGGCTATCACGGCACTGGCTCAACAGCTACGACGGGAAGGCAAAGATATTCTCGCCTTTTCCGCTGGCGAACCGGACTTCGGAACTCCTGAAGCGATCAAACGAGCCGCGATCGAAGCGATCGAACAAGGTCACACCCGCTACACACCCGTCGACGGTATCCCGGAACTCAAAGAAGCGATCTGTGCCAAACTCAAACGAGACAACGATCTCGACTACACGCCCGATCAAGTGATCGCCAGCAACGGCGCCAAACAGTCTCTTTTCAATCTTTTCCAGGTGACCATCGACCCGGGTGACGAAGTGATCGTACCGGCCCCATACTGGGTCACCTATCCCGAACAGGTCAAGTATAGCGGCGGCGTACCGGTGATCCTTCCGACGGACGACGCTTCGGGTTTCAAAATATCCCCCGAACAGCTCGAAAACGCGATCACGCCGAAAACGAAAATTGTGATACTTACAAGCCCCTCCAACCCTACGGGAGCCGTCTATAGCAGAGCCGAGCTCGAAGCGATCGGCCGAGTTCTGGAGGGCACCGACATTCTAGTCGCCAGCGATGAAATGTACGAAAAGTTGGTCTTCGGCGGCACCCCCTTTACCGCGGCCGCATCGGTAAGCGAGGACATGTATCGCCGCACCGTCACGATCAACGGTCTGAGCAAATCGGTGGCGATGACGGGCTGGCGATTCGGTTATTGCGCCAGTCACGACCGAGAACTGATCAAGGCGATGAAGAAGTTGCAGAGCCAGAGCACTTCCAACATCAACTCCATCACCCAATATGCGGCCATCAAAGGACTCGACGGCACGGTGGACGACGAGATCGAAAGGATGCGACAAGCTTTCGAAGCACGTTGCGACAAGGCCGTCGATCTTTTCAATGGAATCGAAGGCCTCAGCGTCGTCAAACCCCAAGGTGCGTTCTACCTTTTCGTCAATCATCGAGCCATCGAGGAGGATTCGATGCGTTTTGCCAAGCGTTTGCTCGAAGAGGCAGGTGTCGCCGTGGTTCCGGGGGCCGGTTTCGGCACGGACGGCTACTTCCGATTCAGCTTCGCCACCGACTTGGCGACGATCGAAGAGGGTATCGCCCGTATCGCCCGGTTCGTTGAAAGTTATCGCTGATGCAAGCTGTGCTGATCTTTCTGGTCGCCGTCGCCCTTTTGGTGTTGATAGGGACCTATGTCCCGACCAAAACGCAAAAGACGCCCCAGAACGATCGGCAAACCCGGCAGGGAGACACCGCCCAATGGATCGAAGAGATCAACGTCACCGATAAAAAGAGGTAATATGGACGCATTCTATATCGCACGACAACCTATCGTCGACAGAAACAATCGAATTTTCGCCTACGAAATCCTTTTCAGAGGCCACAAGCCGGAAGAGGATGTGGATGAAGGCACCGTCATGACGGCTACGGCCATCAACAATCTGCTCAATGTCATCGGTGTGGACAATGTCATCGGTCTTCACAAAGGATTCATCAAAATCACGCCTCTTTTTCTCAAACGCAAGCTGATCGAAGCCCTACCCCATGAACGACTCGTCTTCGCTCTTTTCGACGACGATCTGAGCGATCCGGAGCTGTTGGAGACCATCGGCTTCTACAAACAGAAAGGCTACACGTTCGCCATCAACGATCTACACCGTCCCGACATTCTCGATAGGCCCGAAATTTTGGACCTCGTCGAATATGTCAAGGCGGACCATGAAGCGTTGGACGAGCAAACGATCCAAACGGTGATCGAAAAAGCCCATGCACACGGCGTCAAAGTCGTCTGCACCAAGATCGAGACACGCAAAGTCCATCAAAAGCTTTCCGCCATGGGATGCGACTATTTTCAAGGATACTTCTTCAAAGAACCGGAAGTGATCGAAGAGTATCCGATCAGGGCCGAGACCGGATCGATCCTCCTATTGTGGAATTTGATACGCAACGATGCCTCGACGGACGAGTTGGTCGAAGCTTTCGAGCGGGAACATACGATTACGTTGCAACTGCTACGTTTCATCAACTCGCCCTTTTTCTCCCTTCGCCAAACGGTCACCTCCATTCGCCACCTCATCACCCTGTTGGGTCGCAATCAGCTTTCTCAATGGCTTTTGGTCATGCTCTTTGCCAAAGAGAGCCAACGAGAAAACGGCAACCATCCTCTGGTTTTGATGGTGATCAACCGAACCGAACTGATGGTTGGACTTCTCAAACTGATCGAACCCGACGCCGACAAATCGAAACAGGAGACCGCCTACCTGATCGGTATGCTCTCTCTCATCCATCTCATTTTCCATCGCCCGCCTCGGGAAATCCTTCACCATCTCCACGTCTCCGAGGAGATCGAAGACGCCCTCTTCGAAGCCAACGGATTTTACGGTCAACTCCTCAACATGGTTCGCGTCATCGAAAACAACGACGTGGACAAACTCAACAAAATCGTCTCGAAATACCGATTATCACCTGAAGCGATCAACAAACTCTCTCTCGAAGCGATGAAGAAGGTGAACGCCTTCGACGAAGCGCTCAAAACGATGGAGTAGCTTTGTGCGAGGATAGAGCGAGAGACTCTATCCCCTTTTTAGGTTTCGGTCAGATATTGAGCTTTTTACGGACGTTTCGAACCGCCGTGACCATATTGACGAGGCTTGGTTTCACCTCTTCCCATCGCCTCGTTTTCAGCCCGCAATCAGGGTTGATCCAGAGCTGTCTTGCCGGTAAGACTTCCAAGAGCGCTTCGATCTGGTGTTCGATCTCTTCGACGCTCGGGATTCTTGGCGAATGGATGTCGTAGACCCCTGGGCCGATCTCTTTTTCGTACCCGTATTCTTTAAAAACTTTCAGAAGGACATTGCCGCTTCTAGCCGTCTCGATAGAGATGACGTCCGCGTCCATCGCTTCGATCGTCTCGATAATATCGTTGAAATCGCTATAACACATATGGGTATGGATCTGTGTATCCTCTTCGGCCACGCCGGTCGCGATCCAAAAGCTCTCGAGGGCAAATTTTTCATACGCCGGTCGATCGGCGAGGCGTAACGGATATCCCTCTTTGAAAGCCGCTTCATCCACTTGAATCATCTTTATGCCCGCTCTTTGAAGGTCGTCAACCTCATCTCTGATGGCCAGAGCGATTTGAAAGCAGGTTTCACTTCTTGGCTGATCGTCTCTGACAAAAGACCAGTTCAAAATCGTAACGGGACCCGTCAGCATCCCTTTCATAGGCT
>CAZORY010000057.1:0-9969 GCA_964582435.1 uncultured Campylobacterales bacterium | reverse complement strand
GAGGTTTGAAAAATCGTTTTCCTTTGAGGCCGGTTTTTTCGGTGAGGTAGCTTTTCAATTCGTCGAAGGTTTCGAACGGAGGTGCCTCTTTGAGGGTCTCTTTGAGTATGCGCAACTCATCTGACCATTCGCCATCCATCGGTTTGGCGGCGAATATCGCTTCGATCTTGGGTTTGATCTCTTGGATCGTGCTCGCCTCTTCGAGATAACATTTGGCTAGCTCCCCGATCGAGGCGTCGGCGAAACCGAAGGCGCGGGACAGCTCCTTCGCATCCATACGCGCCATATGTTCACGATTGAGTTGGCGGAGTTTGTCGATATCGAATTTCGCCGGTGCCTTCGAAATCTTTTTCAGATCGAACCATTCGATCGCCTCTTCGAGGTTGAATATCTCCTTAGGAGGATGGTTGCCCAACAACACCAAATAGTTGGCGATCGCTTCGGGCAAAAATCCTTCGGTTAGAAGCCATTTGACGCTGGACGCGTCGTCCCGTTTGGACATCTTTTTACCCGCTTCGTTGAGAATGATCGGGAGATGGGCGTATTCGATCTCTTTCTCGTAACCCAATTGACGGCGTATATGAATCTGTTTGGGCGTATTGCTGACATGGTCTTCTCCTCGAATGACGAGGCTGATGTCGTGCAGCATGTCGTCCACGGCGCAGGCGAAGTTGTAGGTGGGGGTTTTGTCCGCGCGCATGATGACGAACGCGTCGATATCGTCGGGCTCGAAGCACTGTGCCCCTTTGATCAGGTCGTCGAATCGGATCGATGTGTCGGGTTTTTTGATCCGTATCGTAAAGGGTTTTTCGTTGGCCAACACTTCTGCATCGCTTAGATGCTCGCACTTACCACTATATCGGTAGGCTTTTTGGGCCGATTTGGCCGCTTCACGCTTGGCTTCGAGCTCTTCGGGGGTGCAAAAACAGGCGAAGGCTTTTCGGCTTTCGAGAAGTTTGATCGCCATGTGCTGGTGAATGGTGAGGTTGTGGCTTTGGTAGTACACTTGATGGGGTTGGAGGCCGAAAAGCTTCAATATCTCCAAAATTTCGCGATCTTTGCCCTCGACGTTGCGTGCCTTGTCCGTATCTTCTATACGAACGATGAAGGGCTCTTTTCGCTGGCGGGCGACGATATAGTTGAAAATGGCGACTCGGAGATTGCCGATATGCATATCACCGGTAGGACTGGGTGCGAAACGAAGCAATGATTCTCCCTACTCTTTTTGGCTAGGATTATACCAAAAGCGTGGAAGAGACTACATGCCCTTCAAATCCTTGGACGGCTCGCCGAAATAGTAGCCTTGGACATAAGTGACGCCCATCTCCTTCACCGTTTCGTAGATCTCTTCGGAAGCGACGAATTCGGCACAGGTATCGATGCCTAGTTTATGTGCGAAATCGACGATCGTCTCTACGATAATCTGAGAACCGATGTCCCGATCGATGTTACGGATAAGAGAGCCGTCGATCTTGAGCATGTCGACATCGAGCTTGAGGATATGTTCGAAATTGGAGTAACCCGACCCAAAATCGTCGAGAGAGATATGACATCCTAACTTTTTGAGTCGTTTGAAGCATGTCATCACTTCTTCGTATCGTTCGATCCCTTCGCTCTCGAGGATTTCGAAATGGATACGACCGGGATCTGGAAATCTATCGATTTTATCGATGAGGTACGCCATCGTCTCTTTGTTGACCACATCGAGGTAGGAGATGTTGAGGGAGAAGTGGTAATCGAGTGTTTGAAATCGTTCGAAAACTTTGTCCGCCATTCTTTTGGTAAGTTCGGGATAGTATTTGGTACGCTTGGCGATTTCCAAAAATTGATAGGGTGTATGGACGGTTCCGTTCGCATCGACGAGTCGGATCAGTGCTTCGTAGGCTTTGACCCCGCCGTCTCTCGCATCGACGATGGGTTGATAGTAAGGGACGATGCCGTCGTTTTCGATCGCCCATTTCAATCTTTCCGCCCAGTCGAGGTTTTGCTTGTATCGTCGTCCCAAATCGATCGAATGATCGTACAAGACGTAATCGAGTCGTTCGGCTTTGGCTTTCTTCATCGCCATATCGGCAGTGATCAGCAACTCATCTTTGTGACGACTTGCGCCAATCGCGACCCTGAGATGGATGACGTTGGAAACGTCGACGGCGAAATCGTGGCGGTTGACGCTCTGTAGTAAAGAGTGTATCAAAGATTCGAGGGAAGATTCGGAGAGATCGTCGTAGAAGAGTAGGGCGAACTCGTCGGTGGGCATACGATAGAGACTGCAATTTGGAATGTTGCATCGGGTACTGAGGAGTCTCGCCATCTCTTTGAGCAGTTCGTCCCCCACTGTATGGCCATAAAAGTCGTTGATCTCGTTGAAATCGTCAATATTGACTAACAAAATTGCTTTGGGGTCGCGTGTCGCCAGGTCGTTGATCAACCCATTGCGGTTGGGAAGATGGGTGAGTGGATCGTGAAAAAGGCGATATTCCAGCTCTTGAGATTGCCGTTGGATCGCCTGGGTCTTTTTTTTCACTTCCTCTTCCAATTTTTTCGTATATTGGATTTCCCGTCCATAGAACTTTTTGAGAATAAAATAGAAGATCGCCAGAAAAAGCAGCGTGATCGTCAGCGTGACGATGACGTTTCGATAGACGACAGGTGTGATGTTTTCGGTCAACGCTTTTTGAGAGAGGTAGATGGCGATGATGCCTCGAAGATCTCCAAGATGATAATCGTATGCCCTTTCATAATTAGTCTTGATGTATTCCGGTGCCTTTGCTCGAGGGCCATGGCACGTCAGGCACTGTTGGGTGACGTAAAGGGGGGTAGCATAGTAGAAATACTCCTTGTCCCCCCTTTGGATGATGCGGTAGAGTTCGGCGGCATCGGGATGCTGCTTGAAATAACGGATACTCTCCATTTCCAAAGCGTCGGCACGGTTGTTGGGGTTTCTAGGACGATCCGATACCGTGTGGATGATAGCGTCGTTGGCGGTATATATCGAAAAAAGATGAGCGATTTTGGGAGTGGTTTTAACGGGAAGTAGTTCGACGGTTTGCCGATCGATGGGAATATGGTTGTCGATGATGACCTTTTGATAGATCCGGCGAAACGCGATCAGAAAATCGTTGAGTGCTTTGGCCTGATTGCGTGATACGAGGATACGTGTTTCGTTGATTCGGCGCCATTGATCGTACATGAAAAAGGCATTGTAGGCCAACGCCAATGCGGAGATACTGAGGAAAAGGACGATAAAACGTTTTTTGCTCACGGGACCCATCTCATCTTCGGGCACGAGCCGGTCTCTTTTGCTATAATCAACGCTCACCTTTTCGGTACTTTATTTTATATTATCGGCCCAAAAAGAAAAATGTAAAGGACCCTTCGTATGGAACCCCAGGCACTGCACGATTTGACGATGGATCATATGATGAATCCGAGAAACTATGGAAAACTGGAGCGTCCAGACGCCATGGGCATCGGCAAAAATCCAGAAAACGGCGAGATGGTCATCCTCTATTTGGCCTTCGAAGATCACCGTATCGAAAAAGTCGCTTTTCAAGCCAAGGCCTGTATGACGACCATCATCGCCGGTTCGGTGTTTACCGATACGATCAAGGGGACATCGCTCGAAGAAGCCCGTGAACTGACGGATATCATGTTGAATAAACTGGAAGGTTTGCCGCCCGAAGAGGCGGCTTGTTCGGAGATGGTGGCCGAAGCCTTTTTAGCGGCGTTGGAGCATTACGAGTCGAAAAAGCAAGATGCCCAATCACCGATTCCTACCCATATGATTACACGTGCTTGCATGGTCGATGAAAAGAAGGAGAAATAGATGCAAAAAAGATTGTTCACGACGGTTCACGAAGGGTGGCTCAAACTCTCGTTCACCTCTTTCGCCGTTTCCGATCGAAGTTGGGGCGAGCGGCTCTACGACTATTCGGAGATCCTCTACCGGCATCTTCGCTTCATCGAACACCATTATGTCGAAAGAGGGCTGGAATATAGCTACGAGAGGCCTGCCATCACCCTCGATTTCACGACGGAAGGGGAAGCGGCACGTTTTTGTGACGAAGTCTTGGCACGGATCGAAATGCAACTAAGCGATAACGGCGATGCGTTGGCGTCCAGAATGCTTCACGATTTGGCCTATATCCGGAAAGATCTTCAAAGAGCTTTCGACCGAAACGACGAAGTGACGGCATTCGACCGCTCCTTATCCTTGGAGGGTGTTTCGCTCGACGAAACCTCCTTGGAAGCTTTGGTCCTTTTTCTATTCGAAGAGAGTTACAAAGAGTATGAATTGATCGTGATCTATGCGTACGCTCAGACGGTGGTGAAGGATAAACGGTTGTCGGAGATCTTCCAGATTTTGATCGACGAATCGAAATTTCATCTCAAATCCTTCGCCCATCTGATGGCGAAACTCGGGATTTTGACCGTTCCAAGAATGGTGACGCAAGAGATCTACCGTATCGATGCCATCGATCAATTTTTGCTCGACGGCATCGACGAAGAGAAAGCGGCCAAAGAGGAGTGCCGTAAACTGGCGAAAGCGGTGGATAACGAAATGCTGAGCGCTTTTTTCGATTTCATCAATTTCCAGGAAGATTATCATATCACCCTGATGCAAGAGGCACTCAAGAGGATGGAAAAAGCGTGAAAAAGCATATCACCAATACGATTTCCCAGTGGTTCGGCCGTTTTGCGGACCACGAATTCTCCAGCGGCATTCAGAGTTTCATCAATCACGCCTACGTCAATTTATTGGGTTTGGACATGCGTGAATTCGCGCCACCGTCGACCTATCCCACGCTCAACAAACTTTTCACCAGAGAGCTACGGGTCAAACGTCCTATCGATCTTCGTCATGGCGCTTTCATCGCGCCTGTCGACGGTTTCGTGACGGAGTGTGGCGCTCTCGATGGCGACAAAGCGTTGCAGATCAAAGGGATGGTCTACTCCATCGACGATTTGTTGACTCTACAGTATGGCCGAGAGGCCAAAAGCCTCTATGGCGGTCGTTACATCAACTTCTACCTCTCACCTAAAGACTACCATCGTTACCATATGCCCTACAAGCTCAGAGTCGCATCCATTCTGCATCAGCCGGGCAAACTCTATCCCGTCAATTTCCCTTCACTGCGTCGTAGAAAAGAGCTTTTCGTCGAGAACGAGCGGGTTATTTTGGAGTGTTTTACCGAAAAAAACGGGCGTATTTTCATCGTTTTGGTCGGTGCGTTGAACGTCGGTCGCATGACGATCGCTTTCGACCCGCGTGTCAAAACCAACGCCGATCCTTACGAACCCACATACTACCGGTACGACAAAAAGCCGATTTGGTTGCACAAAGGGGATCTTTTGGGGATGTTCATGATGGGCTCGACGGTTCTTGTCTTCGCCGAACCTGGCCTGATGGAAATCCGTACCGCCCCTCGACGACATGTACGTTTCGGAGAGAGGGTGGCGCTCATCAAGGAGTGAGGGGCACAGAAAAACTCTTTGGTCGACTTACCGATCCTTTTTTCTAGCTCGTTTACACTGCCGGACGAGTTTTTTCAATACTTTCTCTCTTGAACTTCGCCCGCCATATCGTATCTGTCGATAGATTTTGGCGATGGCGATCAACGCTCTTTTCGTGCGAGTATCCATAGGGCTGGCGCAACGTATCAAATAGTCGTAGATCGTTTCGTCGTCGTAAGGTGTGAGACCTTCTCGTTCGAGGCGACGCAAAAGAGGGGTCAGGATTCGAACCGTCCTCTCTTCAGGCGCGTTTCGCGTCAGTCGATAGATGACAAGCCAAGCGATGATGATCGATAGAAGAAGTGTCCCACCGATTTGCGCCAGTAGGATTGGACGTTTTTCGATGGTTTGAAGCAGTTGCATTTGCCGATAGCGGTTGTAACGAAGAATCCAGGTTTGCAATCGGAATTTGGCGTAAAGGAGATAGAGATCGATCTTCGACAGGCTACGGTCAGCCTCGACTTTCGTGTTTTTCGCAATGGCGACGGCGGCGGGAGGAAGTGCGATCGACGCGCTTCGCTCGACCGTATGGGCCAATGCCGTCGTTTCAACCCTCATCCAACGACGATGGACCATCACTTCCGCCCAGGCATGGGCATCTCTCTCTTCGACGGCGATATAGTTTTTGATGCGATTGGTGTAGTCGGCTTTGTAGCCCGTGACGATACGAGCCGGCAGTCCCGCCAGTCGGGCCATCGTGACGAAAGAGGCGGCAAAATGGACACAGTACCCTCTCTTTTTCCTAAAAAGAAAGTCGTCGGTGAAGTGACGGTAGTCGAACGAGGGGGGTGCGAGGGTGTAGGTGAGACGACGGGAGGCGAAAAACCGTTTCAAGGCATCGAGTCTTCGTGCGGGATCGCGCCAGCGACGGCGCAGTTTTTGCGCTACCGCGGCGGTGAGAGGATTGGCTCGAGGATCGGTTTTCAGGCTCAGTCGTAGAATCGACTCGGGGGTTTGGGCACCATAGCGGTATGTCAAAGCGGACGCGCCCTCGTAGATTTGAGGGCGATCGATCGGTTTGGAAAGCATCACTTCGAAGTCGCCGTCGATCCGTGCACCTTTGGGGGCTTCGATGGGTAGGTCGAGTAGGTAGAGCCACCGTCTGTAGGTCGGATAGAGATAGATTTTGTAGATGACGATTTGACGGCTGGCTTCCAACATCGGTGCGGCATAGGCCACGGAGGGGAGTTTCCGATGCAGCTTCTCGGGCAGAGGCCGCCATATCTTGCCTGAGGGGATATAAAGTACGCTGCCTCGAAAATAGAGATCGTTTTCGGGAGGTATGCGATGTTCGAAATCGACTTCCATCACGATTTTTCGGGAAAGTTCCAATGCCCCGGCATCGAGTCGCATCCCTCCATCGAAACCTACGGCACCTTTGGCTTCACTTCTGAATCCGAAGGCCGCTTGACCGAAAGAGATACGGGGGAAGAGGATGAAAAGCGTCACAGTCAGGGGGAGGGAAGCTAGATAGAAGATCGTGGTTTGACGCAAGCTCTGTCCGACGTCTCCTCCGAGAAAGTGATGGATCGTGATCCAAAGAAGCAGGAACATCGCGATGAAAAGGTAGCCTAACATCCAAAGTTTCTGAAAGAAAAAAAGCGAAAGTGCCAAGAGTATGATCGGAGAGATGACAAGGTAGAAGTTGACTTGACAAGTCAGCCGTTGGAGCACGATGGCTACGATGAATAGATCCGTCAGAAGTTCTAGATAACGATACAGTTTGGTCATACCGTCGAAGTTGAAGGCACCGAAAAGTGAGAGAAACAGCGCTCCGATACCCAAGAGAAAAAGAAGAGTCAATCCAAAAAGACCCACCGGTCGTCTTCTAAGCGATAAAAATATCGCGATGGCGAGAAAAAAGAGCATCGGTAGCTTCAGCAGCAACACGACAGGCGGCAGTACCACCAAATAGGCGAAATCGAGAGAATACAACTTTCGGCAGTTATTCGAAGATGGTTGTTCAGTACTCGGCGAGTATGCGAAGTATTCCATCGACGCCCTCCTTGTCGCTTCGATAACATCTATCACCCAGACGGAGAGTGAAAGAGCGTCCCCGTCTCTCCGCCTCGAGGACCCAACGGGTCAATTGACTCAAACGCCGCTCCTTGCTACCTTGCAATCGGTCGTAGTCGAACCGAAGCCGTTCATCATGGATCTGCTTGACGAATGTTTTGACCATTGGCGTCCCTTTGGCGACCGAGGGCCAATGGATACGGGTCGCACCGATCATGCCTTGCATCTCGGAAAGGCCGTCGAAATCGCTTTCATGACCGAAGGGTGCACGCCTGGCGTCGTTGAAATCGGTCAATGAACGGCCTTGGGGGGCGGGAAAGACGATGATTTCAACGTTCGTTATCTTTTTTTTGAGGGTAAAGAGTGCGAAAGGATAACGGCTCATCAGGACGAGAGGTAGAGTATGTCGCCCCCTTTTGGCCATGGTGAGGGGGCATGGGATCCGTCGCCTCTCTTTTGGAGCCAACGGGGGAAGGGGTCGATGGCATGGACCGCATTCGATGGACAAAGACCATAAAGCGAAACCGCTTCCATTGGTGACGTCGATCGAGCAAAGGCCCTCCTGGTCGGCGAAGAGGCGTCCACAATCGATCCGGCTAAGCGAAAAATGGCGTAGCGTGTGAAAGGCGGCGAGTGCGGCGACGATAGAGAGTGAAAAAAGAAAAAAGAGTAGAAGATAGGCTAGATTGAGATCGTGCATGTAGGCTTGAGAAAAAAGCGCGACGAAAAAAAGGAGGGCCGTGACGCCCCAACGGGTCAGGCGGAGCGAAATATCTTTACGCCCGGATAGGGAGATGCGAAAGGAGGGCATCTTTGAGACGCTCCACGGTCGTGTCGCCCCGAACGAATCGGAGGCGGTGACGACATACTTCGACGACGACGGCTTGGAGATCTTCCGGGACGCCGTAATCTCTGCCGTGCAGTACCGCCCACGCTTTGATGGATCGGCTCAATGCCAGCGCACCTCGTGTGGAGAGGCCTTGTATGAAAAGAGAGGGCTCTCTACTTCTGGCGACGACGGCTTGGAGATAGTCGAGCATGGCCGGTGAGAGTTTGACATTTTCTACCTCGTCGAAAACACTCTCGATCCATGCTTTGTCCACCAGAGGGGTTTGGGGGAGCTTCGTACCCATTTCTCCGGCCAAAACCCGTCGCTCGGCTTCTGGATCGGGATAACCGATAGGAAAGGAGAGGATAAATCTGTCGAGCTGAGAACTAGGGAGGGGGAAGGTACCGCTCTCTTCGCTCGGATTTTGGGTGGCGATGACGAAAAAGGGTTTGGGCAAAGGGTAGGCCTGGCCGTCGAGGGTCACTTGGTGCTCCTCCATCGCCTCCAGGAGAGCGCTTTGGGTTTTTGGCATGGCACGGTTGATCTCGTCGGCGAGAAGGAAAGAGGTGAAGATAGGTCCTTTTTTGAGACGAAACTCTCCCTCTTTCATATCGTAGTAACTGACACCGAGAATATCGGAGGGAAGAAGGTCGCTGGTGAACTGAATACGGCCGAAAGGCAGACCCATCACATGGGCGAACGTTTTGGCCAGCGTGGTTTTTCCTACCCCCGGAATATCTTCGATGAGAAGATGGCCGCCGGCGAAGAAGGCCGCCAACGTCAGGACGATGGCGTGTCGTTTTCCCACCAATTGCGTCTCTATGCCATCGACGATGGGAGTGAAACGGGCATCGAGCCGATCGACCATCGTCGTCAGGCGAGCTCTTCGGGAGTAGCCGTCGTATCCAGAAGGATCGGTCCACCCATATCGACCCGCTCCAATATTTTGCGATGATCGGGCAGATTGTCCCTGACGATGTAGAGTTCGCCCCACACTTGAGAAGTGCGCAGAAGATGTTCGTCGAGGGATAGGTTTTCCTCTTTGTAGCGGATATCGTCGGGGAGGACGAGGTCACAGAGAAAATCGTAATAACTTTCACGAAGCACTTCGTACGAGTCGTGGGAACGGCTGCAGTCGAGATACCCTATCGTCACGTTGGCTGCGTCGAAACTCTCTTCTCCTTCGCCCGAGAGGTCCCAATAGGCGTCACCGACTTCGGTACGTACGAAAACGATATCGCCGATTTTCGTCTTTTGGAGCATCGTCAGTCGTTTGTCGACGTCAAGATTGTAAAGGGTGAAATCGTCGACGGCCAGTTCCACCTCTTCTTGGTTGTCCGCATCGAGGGTGATACGGGCCGTTTCGGGATCGCAAGCGGTGATGATACACGATTCGTCCAGCTCGTCCAACTCGCCGCTCTCGATGAAAGCGTTGACGTTTTCGAAAATCTCCTGGATCGTTTCACGGTCGAATTCGGCATCCGGTTCGATCTCCAGCCCTTCGATTTCCAGACGATTGATTTTGTAAAAACCAATTTTACGCCCCTCTCCCTCGATATGGAGTTTGAAAGCCATAGTCACTCCTTTTTACTGTTTGTTTTCTATTATAG
>CAZORY010000056.1:0-10036 GCA_964582435.1 uncultured Campylobacterales bacterium | reverse complement strand
TGACAAGGATGAAAACCTTGCATCCTGGACCGCTAGATGAAGGGGCCATCAACGGTTTGTGGGTGAAATTATAGCGACTGAAACTTAATGATTCATAAAATTCTAGCCAACGGAGGTTGTTTTGCGAAAATGGTTCTCTCTCGTGGTCGCGGTGTTTTGGCTGGCCGGTTGTGCCGCCCAACCGATGAGGCCGCCGGTTCCGGCGATGATCGTCATCAAAACACCCGCTCTGCGTTACGCCGATCAGGGGTTCGTATCCCGTAGCCAAAACCGAGTGAAACTTCAGGTCTACGTTTCGGGTCAGCCGGCTTTCGAGATGACGATAGGTCGAAGGATCTGCATCTTGAAGGAAGGGTGCATGAGTGAAAAGGCATTTTATCGGCGATTCATGGGCGTTTCGTACCCTCGCGGCACGTTGGCGGCGATCGTGAACCATCGACCGATTTTCGGTGGCGAAGGGTTGGAAAAAGCGGGGGATTTCACGCGTCAGCGTATCCAAACGGATCGATTCGATATAATCTACGCTTTCGATTCCGAAAGCGTGCGCTTCAAGGATCGAAAACACCATATTCTTATCACAATCAAAACGTTGTAAGGTGAAACGATGATATGTTTTCTATCGGAAGGATGTAAACGATGAAGTACGTGGGCGCCCATGTTTCCGCCAGTGGCGGAGTTTTCAACGCCCCACTCAACGCGCAAGCGATCGGGGCCAAAGCCTTCGCCCTATTTACCAAAAACCAGCGCCAATGGAAAGCCAAGCCGCTTGATGAGGCGACGATCGAAAAGTTTCGAGACAATCTCCGCCAAAGCGGCATCGACGCCAAGCATGTGCTGCCTCACGACAGTTATCTGATCAATTTGGGCCATCCCGAAGATGACAAGCGCCAAAAATCCCTGGAGGCGTTCGTCGACGAAGTGAAGCGATGTGAGCAGTTGGGGCTGGACAAGCTCAACTTCCACCCCGGTAGCCACTTGAAAAAAATCGACGAAGAGGCCTGTTTGGATCGCATCGCCGAAGCGATGAACGTGACGCTCGATCGCACCGAAGGGGTGACGCTGGTGATCGAAAATACGGCCGGTCAGGGGAGCAATCTAGGCTATCGATTCGAGCATCTGGCCTATTTGATCGACAAGACGGAGGATAAATCCCGCGTCGGGGTCTGTTTGGATACGTGCCACATGTTCACCGCCGGTTACGATATCCGTACCCAAGAGGCGTACGAAGAGACGATGAAAGCTTTCGACGAGATCGTGGGCTTTGAGTATTTACGGGGGATGCACATCAACGATTCCAAGCCTCCGCTCGGTAGTCGCGTCGATCGCCACCACTCGTTAGGATGCGGGGAGATCGGCTGGGAGGCCTTCAGATATATCATGAACGATCCACGGATGGAGGATATTCCGCTGATTTTGGAGACGATCGACGAGAGTCTGTGGGCGCAGGAGATCCGCGCCCTCTACGATTTCGTGCAGTGATCACTTTTTGATGATCTGCGGATAGACCACTTGGGTCGCGGTGCCGGCACTTTGGATGAAGGCGGCCATTTCGCTTTGCATCTCCACGGTGGCTACGGGGACGTCCGGTTTGAGGAAGGATCGGTGCGTGCCTTGCAAAAGACGCGTGGCGGTCACATCGGTCGTGAGGCCGATCGGACCGCTCGCGGGTAGGTAGTCGCCTAGATTTTTGGCGCCCATCAGGCGATAGAGAGGCTCGGTCCCGTAAAGCAGGGGCGATTGGGCATTGTTGGGGATGACGGTGTCGGGTATCGTTTCGAAACTCAAAATCTTTTGCTTGGACGCGGCGCTTACGGCGTAGTTGAGCGGATCGGCGTCGTCGAGGATCGTTTGCGTAGCGAGCATGAAGCTATCGTACGCGGGCGTATCGGGCGCGATGCCCGCTTGCAGCAGACCGGCGCGAATGATCGGACCGAACTCCTCGGAGTGGTTGAGCAGTTGGGCGATGCCGCCGCCGGGATTGGCCAATACGACGCTCTCCATCGGTTGGTGGCTTAAAAAGGGCATTGGTGCCATCGTCCCCAGCGAATGGCCGACGAACGCGACATGACTTGCGTCGATATCGAGTCCGGATGTGCGAGAGAGGGCGTTTTTGAGCGCGATGAGGTCGGAGGTCGTCTGACGCAGGTTGTCTCTGGAGGTGAGCAGCGATTTGAGATTGATATAGTATTGGCCGGTGGGATCGGGTTTGCCGTCGGGTGTCGAGGCGACGAGATTTTCGTTGTCATCGAACGTCGCAAAATCCAGATCGAACGTCCGCTCGCCCGTGTGGGTCGTGGCGTTGTACTCCATATAGAGGGGATTGTCGGGATCGGTGATACCGTGCAGCGGTAGATCGATTGCCACGCCGGCGTAACAGATCTTTTCGAGCGACTGGGCGATGGCGAGCAGGTTGGTGCGATTTTGGGTGATGCCGTGTTGGAAGATGACGACGGGCCAACCGCTTGCGGGTTTGGTGCAAGTGGAGTTGGCCGAGGGGGCGACGGCCAGAACCGGGATGTTCATATCCGCTTGTTTGTCGGGTAACGGTGGGTTGGCGTCGAAGACGAACGAAGCGGTTAGCGGTTTGGGATCGTGGGGATTGGCCGGTACGCCAAGGTAGTAGGGCACGTTGGTCAAAACTCCGGCGAAGATCGAGACGTTGCCTTCGGTGGGCGTGGCGACTTGATGCAGCGCGTATTCGACCGTCATATGCGTATCTTGAAGGGCAAGTACCGAACGGTCGGGATTGTCGTCGACGAACGCTTTGGCGACGGCGCCGATCGTTTGGGTTTTGAAACTCCAGATATCGAGGATTTGTGCAGGCGGTAGGCCGGAGGCTTGGATCAGCTGTCGGGTGTGCTGGCGGATTCCTTCGATTTGTCGGCATTTGGCGAGATTGGCGGCCGGGTCGTTGTCCAATGCGACGGTCGGTGCGCCCTGGGCGTTTAGAAGGGGTTGGTCACCGAGGATGAGAGAGGTGACGTAGTCGGGCTCGATCGCTCGGCCATCGGCCGTCTTGAGCCCTCGTGTCAGTATCACGATATAGCGATCGGATCCTTTGAGAGGATGTAGCGGCAGGATCGCCAATTTTCCTTGTCGGTAAGCGGCGATATAATCCGTTCCGTACACCAAAGCGCCGCCCGTTTGCGTATCGATCAGCAAGACGTTGCCGGGGATGGTCGCAGGATCGACCGCGGTACTGACGCCGACGGTGATGGGTGACGTCGTCGAAAATCCATCCAACGTGTTGAGTTGGCGTTTGAGATTTTTCGATCCTTCGCTTTCGTCGGGCGAAATCTGCAGGGCGAGCCTGTCTGTCGTGGGATCGAAAAGGATATCGTTGGGATAGGGGATATTGCCGGTATCCGAATCGAAGAGTACGTAGCCGCCGGGCGCTTCGGAAGCGCTGTAGTTGTCGCTGCTGGTTCCGCAGCCGCTGAGAAGTAGGGTCACGGCGGCGGAGAGAGCCAGGAAGATTCTTCGTCTCATTATGGATTCCTTCGATGAATGGTTTTGAAACATTTTAATTTCTTACCTTTAAGTTTTCGGTTAATTTATTTCAAACTTTATCGACGATTGGTTATGATTGCTACAAATTGGATCATATCAAAGGATAAGCGATGGGGAAAAATCGATGGCTGACGATGTCGATGGCGGTGGCCGGCGCCATGTCGATGGCCCAGGCGAGCGCATATAAATTGCCCGAACAATCGGTGCGGTCGTTGGGGCTCAGTGCCGCCTACGTC
The DNA here is from genome assembly GCA_964582435.1 of uncultured Campylobacterales bacterium. GTDB lineage: Bacteria > Campylobacterota > Campylobacteria > Campylobacterales > Hydrogenimonadaceae > Hydrogenimonas. The sequence goes on along the minus strand of CAZORY010000056.1, from coordinate 6,290 downwards.
GCAGGAACGAAAGAGGCCGATACGAGTTATTACAACCCTGCCAACATGGGGTGGATGGACGATCGCCAGCGGATGGAGGGGGCCTTGACGCTCATCTATCTGCCCAAGATCGATTATCGGGGCCGAGTCGCCGGTTTCCCTGCCGACGCCAAGTCGCGGAGTGAAGATTTTCTGGTACCGATGTTCCACTACGTAGGACCGAAATTCGGCCGGTGGCGTTTTGGATTTTCGTTGACCGCGCCGGGAGGGCTCTCCAAACGGTGGAACACGCAACCTCAGAAAACTTATGCCGAAGAGTTCACCTTGGCCATCGTCGAGGCCAACCCTACCTTCAGCTACACCTTCGACGACCGGTGGAGCGTGGGTGGCGGTTTTCGGGTCGTCTACAGCGATGGGCGCATCAAAGCCTACGGAGAGGATGCCCGTGGACGCTTCCTCTTCGCCGACAATATGGAGGGTGATTCGTTCGATTTCGGTTTCAATCTCGCACTCTCCTATCGTCCCGAGAAAGAGACGACATTGAGCGTCACGTATCGATCCAACGTCGATCTGACGGTGGAAGGTAACGCTAAAGGAGGTGGTCCGGCTCTGGGTAAGCCGTGGTTCGACACGAACGCCAGGGTCCAGGTACCGCTGCCGGCGACGCTGGCGCTGGCCGCTTGTCACGATTTTGGACGGGTGACGATCGAAGCGGTCTACGAACGGACCTTTTGGAACGCTTACGACAAGCTCGATTTCGATTTCGACGATCCGACGATCGAACGATCTCTTTTGGGGAAAAGCAAACCGAAGGATTGGGACGATACGAACACGTTTCGCGTGGGTTTGACCTGGCATGTTCAGGAGGACTGGGACATGCTTTTTGGCTATGCCTGGGATGAATCGCCGATTCCGGAAAAGTCGATCGGTTTCGAGCTTCCCGATTCGGATGCCCAGATCTTTTCGGTCGGTTCGATGATCCGAATCGACGACCATTGGGAAGCGGGATTCGCGCTCTTGTACGATCACAAATCCAAACGTACCGTCTCCACGCCGCCCAACGAGAACGGTATCGACGGTACTTTCGACAAAGGCGGTGCCTATCTGGCGACCGTCGGGGTAGGATATAGGTTCTGATGCGTTACAAGTTCGACAATTTCTACGAGATGGTGGCTTACCATGCCGCACGCCAGCCTCGGCGTACGGCCATTTTCTACGAAGAGCGAAAACTCAGTTACCGCAGGCTACTCGAAAAGATCGATACGTTGGCACGATTTCTCGAGCTTTCGAACGTAGGACGGGGTGATCGGGTCGCCATCTTCATGCAAAACTGTCCCGAGTTCGTGATCTCTTTGTTGGCGATCACCAAAATCGGTGCCGTGGCGGTGCCGATCAACACCTTTCTCAAAAGTGAAGAGGTCGCTTACATTCTTAACGATTGCGGGGCGAAAATGGTGATGGCGTCGGCCGAACAAGCGAAGGTCGTCGCGCCTTTGTGGCAGAGCACAGGCATCGAAAAAGTGGTGTGGGAGGGCGAATACGAAGCGCTCGATAGCAAAAACATAGGATTCGACGAGATATTCGGGATTTTACGCAGCCACGAAAAGGTGGACCTTCCGGCCATCGACGATCTAGCCGTCATCATCTACACTTCCGGCACCACCGGCAATCCTAAAGGGGCGATGTTGAGCTACCGCAATATCATGCACAACTGTGAAGCGATCGGTCTGTTGACCCGTTTTACCAAAAAGGATCGTTTTATCGTCTATCTTCCGATGTTTCACGCCTTCACGTTGACGGTGACGGTGATCATGCCGCTTTACCATGGCGCCAGCTACGTCATCGTACGCAAGATCATGCCCTTTTCCAACATCGTCAAGCAGATTCTTTTCAAACGGGTGACGATGTTCGTCGGTGTCCCCGATGTCTACAACGCCCTGAGCCGTGCCAAATTGCCCTGGTATTTCATGTGGTTCCAAAAGATCCGCTACTTCGTCAGTGGAGCCGCCCCTTTAAGCGAAGCGACGATCGCGCGTTTCACGGCCAAATTCAAAAAGGCCAAACTCTTGGAGGGGTATGGGTTGAGCGAATGTTCGCCCGTGGTCTCGGTCAACCCTCCCGCCAAGCAGAAGCCTCTCTCCGTCGGCCCGGCCATTCCGGGGGTCGAGATCAAGATCGTGGATGACAACATGGTCGAGATGCCTTTGGGTGAAATCGGCGAAATCATCGTCAAGGGCGACAACGTGATGCAAGGCTATCTAGGCAACCCGACCGCCACCGACGAGACGATCGTCAACGGTTGGTTGATGACCGGCGATATGGGGTACCTGGACGAAGAGGGATATCTTTTCATCGTCGATCGTAAAAAAGATTTGATCATCTCCAAGGGGATCAATATCTATCCAAGGGAGATCGAAGAGGTGATCGCCGCGTTCGAGGGGGTCGGGGCCGTCGCCGTCGTGGGAATGGCCGACGAGAAAAGCGGAGAAGTGCCGGTCGCTTTCATCGAATCGGAAGAGGGGAGGGAAGTCGATATGGCGGGCCTTAAACGCTATCTGAAAGCCAAATTGGCCAACTACAAAATCCCCAAAGATATTCGACTGATCGACGACTTGCCGAAAAACGCGACGGGCAAAGTGCTCAAACGGGTGCTCAAGGAGCGTCTTGCCAAGGAGGCTTCGTAGAGAAGATTTGGCGACGATCTTCGTTTTGCGCTATGATCACGATACGAAACTCAAAAGAGCGGTCGGGTGCATGACCCGACATATCCGACAAGAACGAAGGATGGTATGAAATATCTGATCGATTTTTTACAGAGCGACCCGATCGAATCGTCGAAAATTTTCCCTCATCTTAAATGCTCCACCGAAGAGGCGACGATCTTGCGAAGCCTGGCCCGTCGTTATGTCCAAGGCAGTGAAGAGGTGGGAGTCGTCGAACTTTTGATGGAGCTTTTCGGTGACGAAGCTTACGCGTACGTGGGACATTTGGAGTCGGTGCGGCAGTTGATCGAAGCGGGATGGTTGGTTCAGAGCGCTTTCGGCCCCGTCAAACTGGGCGAAGTCTCCAAACTCGAGCTTTTGCACGCCAGCGTGGGACTCAGTGCCACCTTTTTGCGACTTCTTGAAAACGGCACGCTGGATATGTCGTTGCCGGAGATCGCTCCCTATACCGACCATTTGGAGTATCTTCAAGATCAGTTCGCCCGTATCGAGCTCTACCAGAAGATCGCTGCCGATCGCCACGCTTTCATGGGGGCCGGCAACGGTTCCGGACGACTTCGCAACCGTCTGAAACTATTGGAACAGCGGATCGAGGAGCGGGTGGCCGTCACCGAGGAGCCGATCGTCGTGGAGGAGTTTTTCAGGGAAAAAGCTTTGAACGACAAGGAACGCCTTATCTTTTTGGCGCTTCTTAAAGAAGAGTATGCTGGTGGAGAGGGAAACTTGCGGGATATGAACACCCTGATCGATCTGGTAAGCTTCGACGAGTACGATCGCTTCAGAAATCGGGCGCTTCTGGAGGAGGGTGCCAGATTGGTGAGTGAAGATATCATCGATTACGACGAGATGCTCAACCCCTTCGGCGGTATTACCCGTAGCTTTTTCATCAACGAGGATGTGCTGCACGATATCATCCATCCGCAGAAGAAGAAAAAAACGACCCGTCTGAAGCTGGGCCAGTTGGTCAAAGAGCAGGAGGTTTTCGAACTGATCGATCCCAAAACGTCGCTGAAGGATGTGGTGCTCCACCCCGAAACTCGGGACGTTCTCGAACGTCTGCTGAAGCAGATGGACAAAAAGGTGGCCCAACGTCTGAAAGCGTGGGGGATCAAAAACCGCGTCAAAAGCATCGATGCACGGATCATCTTCTACGGGCCGGCCGGTACGGGAAAGACGATGACGGCTCTCTCTTTGGCGAAGTCTCTCAAGCGCCAGGTGCTCAGTTTCGACTGCTCCAAGATTCTCTCGATGTACGTGGGCGAAAGTGAAAAGAACGTGCGTAAAATTTTCGACACCTTCAAAGAGTTGGCCCAAAAATCCAAGAGCGAACCGGTTTTGCTGCTCAACGAAGCGGACCAATTTCTAAGCAGCCGCAGCACGGGGCCCGGCAGTAGCGCGGACAAGATGCACAACCAGATGCAAAATATCTTTTTGGAACAGATCGAGCGATTCGAGGGGATTTTGATCGCCACGACCAATCTACTCGAAAATCTCGATACCGCTTTTTCCCGCCGTTTCGACTACAAAATCGGTTTCAAAAAGCCGGATTTCGAGCAGAGAGTGGCCCTATGGCGGAAGATACTCCCCCAAGGGGCTCCGTACGATGAGGATTTCGATATCGAGCGGCTTGCCGAGTACGAATTGACCGGCGGTCAGATCGCCCTCGTCGTCAAAAATACCGCCTACCGGGTCGCCGTCAAGGAGGAGCCTCTTTTCACCGTCGAAGATTTTGTCGCCGAAATCGAAAAGGAAAAAGGGGGGAACTTCGAAGGTGAAGCCAAATCGATGGGTTTTTTAAGAACTTCTTCGAAGTCTTGAAAGGAGGAGGCCGTGGAACGCCTACCGCTCAAAGAGTACGCCAGGCGCGAGGGTATCAGTCTCTATCAAGCCCTGAAGATGGTCAATCAAGGAGTATTGAAGGCGGAGACCATCGAGGAGAACGGTACGAAGATCCGTTACGTGTTCGTCGAAGCCGGTGATGTCGAGGATCGTGAAACCGACGATTCCATCCCGTGCGAAGAGCCCATCCAAAAAGCTCCGTCTCCCATCGCCTCCTTCGATTCCTCGATACTCGAAAAGATCGCGAGCGAGGTCGCCGCTTTGCGTCAGGAGGTGGCGAGATTGCAGGACTTGGTCTCCAAGTGTTGCGCCAAAACGTGACGAAAGGCGCGGCTCTTCTGTTTCCAACCGAAACAGTCTCACCTCCCATCTCCCTTCATTTTCGACCACAATTTGGATTTAAAGTTTATTTGCTAAACTACCCTAACATTGGTTTGTAGACACTAAACGAAGCATCAACGGCTTTGAACAAAGGGGTTTTTATGACGCATATGGTTGTGGATCATCCGTATTTTGGCGCATTCATGCTGCTGGTGATCACGTTCGGCGCCTTCGGTCTGACGTTGTTCGCCGCGCGATTCGTCAGTCGAAAACTGGCGCGGCTCGATACCGAGAAGCTCAAGCTCACGATCTACGAGTGCGGGCCCGAGGTGACCAAACAGCCCAACACCATTTCGGCCCAATTCTATCTCTTCGCCCTGCTTTTCATTCTTTTCGACGTGGAGATCATCTTCATGTTTCCCTGGGCGATCGACTTCAAAATTCTGGGATGGTTCGGGTTCGCTGAAATGATTCTCTTCATCGTCTTGTTGGCGATCGGATTTATCTATGCATGGAAGAAAGGAGCGCTTGAATGGCACAGCATCAAGTAAATTACACCCAAAGCGGCGGTCTGCCGGTCGCTTTGACGACGGTGGACAAACTTCTCAATTGGGGACGCAGCAATTCATTGTGGGCCCTTACCTACGGTTTGGCCTGCTGTGCGATCGAGATGATGGCTTCGGGTGCGAGCCGCTACGATTTCGACCGGTTCGGCGTCATATTCCGTGCCTCCCCCCGTCAAGCCGACGTCATGATCGTCGCCGGAACCTTGACGAAGAAACATGCCGAATTCATCCGACGCCTGTACGATCAGATGACCGAACCCAAATGGGTCATCTCGATGGGGAGCTGCGCCAACACGGGCGGGATGTTCAACACGTACGCGACGGTTCAGGGTGCCGATCGGGTGATCCCCGTGGATCTCTATCTTCCCGGCTGCGCGCCCCGGCCCGAAACGTTGCAATACGCGATGATGCTCTTGCAGCAGAAGATCCGTCGTGAAAGCGCCAACAAATCCCAAAAACCCAAAAGGCTGGTATGATGAGACCTTACAAACCCAAAGACAACGTCCAAGCCAAAGCCTACTATACCGACCGTTTCTGGGTCGCACCGAGGATTCCCGAAGAGCCGGTGCCCGAAGGTGATCGCTACGAAGAGGATCTGAAAGCTCTCAAAAAGAGATGTAAAGTTCTCAAGTCCTATATCCAACGGGGACAGTTGGTCGTCGTGATCGAACCGCATGACAACGTCGCCGCCTTGAGTGCCCTCAAAGAGCGAGGATACGAGATGCTCAGCGAAATGAGCGCCGTCGATTTTCTCGCCGAGCGTGGTGGCTTCGAGATTTTCTATCAAATTCTCAACCTCCAGACGGCCCGCCGTATTCGCGTCAAATGTTTCATCGACGAAAACCAGGCGATCGAAAGCGTC
>CAZORY010000055.1:3805-10384 GCA_964582435.1 uncultured Campylobacterales bacterium | reverse complement strand
TCGCTGGTGGGACAAAAAAGCGATCGTCAAGCTCCTTCACGGTGATATTCGGCATGGCGACGTGGGTCTTCGGCTCGATCCTTCCAAAGAAGAGGCGATCGTCGCGCAGGTCGACCCGTACGCCAATATAGATCTTCGACCCGGTGATCGGATTGTGCGGATCGACGACGTGTCGGGGATCGATCGGCGGAAGGCACTGGTGGCGATCGACGCGTGCGAAGCGGGACAAAGTTTGCGGATGTCGGTACGACGCGAACAACGAACGTTCGTCGCGAAACTCTCCTGTTATCGTCGACTGGGCGGGGGGTTCGTGCCGGATACCTTTTTGGAGCGATTTGGCCTACGCTTCGACAAGAGATTGCAGATTTCATGGATCGATCCCGCATCGAAAGCGGCGAAAAGAGGGTTGAAGCGCGGGGATAGGTTGTTGATGATCGATGGCCATCGCGTGAAGGACGACGAGACGGTTCGAAAGGTTTTGACCGACATGGCGGTCGCCAAACGGTCGCCCAGACACTTTTTATGGCAACGCGATGGTTTTCAGTTTTTCCTGGCGCTCGATACGCTATAATGGCGCGATTTCATAGAAAGTGGGCCGATGCAGTCGTTCGAAGAGTATCTCAATACCCATCTTCCCGAAGCCAGCAGTTTTCACCCTTTTTTCGAAGAGGCGACGAGAGCGATGCTGCGGGCCGGGGGCAAGCGGTTTCGCCCCAAGCTTCTGCTGGCCGTGGTGGAGGCTTATGCACCGCTTTTGAGAGAGGGGGCCTATCCCGCGGCGCTGGCGTTGGAGTTGATCCATACCTACTCTTTGATTCATGACGATTTGCCGGTGATGGACGATGCGGATCTTAGGCGAGGTGAGCCGACGCTGCACAAACGCTACGACGAAGTGACGGCGGTGCTGGCAGGCGACGCGCTCAACACCCATGCCTTCTACGTTCTATCGACCGCGCCGTTGCGCAACGACGTCAAAGTCGAGTTGATCGAGACTCTCTCTTTCAACGCCGGCTTGGGGGGTATGGTGCTAGGCCAGGCGATCGATTGTCATTTCGAAGGCGAGAAACTGACGCCCGAACAGGTCGATTTCCTGCACGAGCACAAAACGGGTCGTTTGATCGCCGCCAGTCTCGAGATGGGAGCGATCGTCGTGGGTCTGGAGAAAAAAAGACGCCAAGCCCTTTACGATTTCGGATTGGATGTGGGGTTGTTGTTCCAGATCCAAGACGACATTCTCGATACGACACAAAGTGCCGAAGATGCCGGTAAACCGACGGGAAACGACGAAGAGAAGAATAGCTACGTCAACCATTTCGGTCTCGAAGGATCCATCGCCCGAGCCGATGCGTTGGCCCGAAAGATCGAAGAGCGCCTAAAGGGTTTCGACGCGCCGTTGGCCGAGAAGCTCGACGCGCTATTGGGAGGCTATCTCTATCGCCACCGAAATTGAAAGCCAAAGGCCTCGGTGGACCTTTGGCTTTCGATTTCGAAATTTTGCAAGGAACGACATGGACAACGCTATGATGAAAAAGATGGCCGATACGATCCGCTTTTTGGCGGCCGATATGATTCAAAAGGCCAACAGCGGCCATCCCGGTGCGCCGATGGGGCTCGCCGATATCGCCGTCGTGCTGAGCGAACATCTGCGCCACAATCCAAAAAATCCAAAATGGCTCAACCGCGATCGGTTGGTCTACTCCGGTGGCCATGCGACGGGACTTATTTACTCGTTGCTCTATCTGTGGGGTTACGATGTCGATATGGACGATCTCAAAAATTTTCGACAGCTCGGCTCCAAAACCCCCGGTCACCCCGAGTACGGTCACACCCCGGGTGTCGAGATCACGACAGGGCCGCTTGGGCAAGGGGTCGCCAATGCCGTGGGTATGGCGATCGCCTCCAAATATTGTGCCCATCTGCTCAACTCCGAAACCGCCAAAATCATCGACCACAACGTCTACTGCCTCTGCGGTGACGGCGATTTGATGGAGGGGATCAGTTACGAAGCGTGTGCCATCGCCGGCAAACATCAACTGGACAACCTGATCATGATCTACGATTCCAACCGTATCACGATCGAGGGCGATACGTCGTTGGCGTGGACGGAGGATGTCCGGCTTCGTTTCGAGGCCCAGGACTGGAAAGTGTTGGAGATGGATGGTCACAATTACGAACAGATCGACGAAACGCTAAAGCTCGCCCGGCAAGCGGACCGTCCCGTTTTGATCATCGCCCATACGATCATCGCCAAAGGGGCGCTGGAGATGGCGGGCGATCACAACAGCCACGGCGCACCCTTGGGCGAGGATCTGATCCGTCGAGCCAAAGAGGTGGCCGGTTTCGACCCCGACCGAAGTTTTTATGTCCCGGAAGATGTATTGCTCCGCTTCCGCTGTGCCGTCGAGAAGGGCGAACTGGCAGAAAAAGAGTGGCGCCATCTACTTAAACAAGCCCCATATATCGAGCAAAACGCTGCGCTCGAACGATTGGAAAACCCCGATTTCGACGCGATCGAGTGGCCGGAGTTCGAGCCCGGCAGCGAAGTGGCGACCCGAGACAGTAACGGCCGAATTCTCAATGCCATCGCTCAGGCGATTCCTGGATTTTTTGGCGGGAGCGCCGATTTGGCTCCCTCGAACAAGACGGAACTCAAAGGCATGGGCGACTTCCCTCTCGGCAAAAACATGCACTACGGTATCAGGGAGCATGCGATGGCGGCTATTTCCAACGGCATCGCGGCATATGGCCCATTGCTACCTTTTAGTGCCACCTTCTTCGTTTTCAGCGATTATCTCAAGCCTGCCGCCCGTATCGCGGCACTCTCCTCTTTGCCGCAATTCTTCGTCTGGACGCATGATAGTATCGGTGTCGGCGAAGATGGCCCGACCCATCAGCCCATCGAACATCTCGGTCAATTTCGGGCGATGCCCGGTTTTTACACCTTCCGTCCAGCCGACGCCAGTGAAAATGTCGCATGCTGGAAAGTGGCGCTACAAATGAAAAAACCGGCCGCTTTCGTCTGCAGTCGTCAGAAACTCAAAACACTCAAAAAGAAGATCGATTTCGGTACGCCTTCACAAGGCGGCTATCTGATCAAGCGACGAGAGAATGCCGTCGTGACGTTGGTGGCGACGGGTAGTGAAGTGATGCTGGCCCTGCAAAGCGGCTGTCATCTGGAGGAGCAAGGGATTATGGCCAATGTCGTCAGCGTACCTTGTTACGAACTCTTTTTGGAACAATCGCGTGATTATATCGATGCGGTGATCGACCCGCGCACCAAAGTGCTCGCGATCGAAGCGGCCAGTGGATTGGAATGGTATCGTTTCGCCGATGACGTGCTGCGCATGGAGAGTTTCGGTGCCAGCGGCAAAGCGGGAGATCTGTTCAAACATTTCGGATTCACCGTCGAAAACGTCGTCGCGAGGGCCAAAGCACTCCTCTGATTTCTCTTGTGCTAGCCGGTTTCGTGCCGGCCCTCGCACCCGGACATGCAACCATAGGATGTTTTTCCTCCATCCTGTTGCAACGAGGCGATCGGCCGCCATATCGGCTCTTCGTCCAGTGAAGGAAACCCTTCCAGCATCTCCATGGGTCTGTACTGCATCTTGTACGCGAAGCTTCGACACCCTTCTACCCAATACCCCAGATATATCCAGCGAAGCCCCATCTGTTTGGCGAAGTGAATCTGCATCAAAAGCGAATAGACCCCCAAGGAGAGTTTGGCATAGTCGGGGTCGTAATAGAAGTAGACGGAACTGATGCCGTCTTCGCCTATATCGATCAGGTCGACACCGACTAGTTTGTCATCTCGGAAGTAAAGGACCTCCTTACCGAAATCGTGGGCGCCATCGACGAAGTTTTCGTAATAGAGTTGCGGGGTGACGGGTGTGTAGTTCCAATCGCTTTTATGGCTTTTGTATTCGTGAAAGCGATTGTATAGATCGATATGTTCGCGCGTCATACCCGGTGTTCTGATATAGAGCATCGTTTCTCGATTCTTTTTGAGGACGCGTCGCTGGGATTTGGATAGCGTGAAAGCGCTCGCATCGATCCGAAGGCTTTTGCACCCGTTGCACCCTTGGCAGATCGGATGAAAAAAGTAACAGCCGAAGCGTCGCCAGCCACGCCGTGCCAGCTCGCTCGCCAACCCCTTGGATGCGTGACGCATGTATCGATAGAACATTCTCGTCTTTTTGTCGGGCAGATAGCTGCAATCGTAATCGAGCATGCAGAATTCGACGGTTTCTTGGATCGTGCGTTCGCTACTCATTCGACGATCTCGTAGACAAATTCGATTCTATCGGGAGTCTCCACGATACGATCGATGGAGAGCCCTTGGATAGGAAGTCGACGGAGATCTTCGAGCGTTTCGATACGCCCTTGTGCGACGGCTCTTAAAACGAGACCACGATAAGCTTTGGCCCAATGGCTGACGCTTTTGCCGTTTTTGAGAAACTTCATCGTCACATAGGGACGAGTGATTTTGTAGAATTTTTCGTAAAAACCCGCCCGCAAGTCGAGTATAAGCGCATGGGAAGCGACTCGATCGTCCAAGGCTTCGCTGAAATGGGTCTTGAAGAATTTCTCCGGTGTGAAGTCACCGATCTTTTCACCTTGTTTGAGTTTGTATTCCGGGATACGATCCCCCGCCATGAGGGGACCGAAAAGATTGGAGAAGATGAGTACCCTCGATTCGATAAAATCGCGTGATTCTTGGTCCAAAGATGGGTAGTCCAGATATTCGTAAGCGACCCCGTCGTAGCGTAGGATCGCTTTCATCGTCGGTGCGACGAGGGGATCGACGGCGCGATAGGCGGCGAGCTGGTCGGCCTTTTTGACGCCGAAAAGCTTTTGCAACGCCCCTTCGTCGGCCGTTTTCAGATAGTCGCGGTAACGCCTGACGGCTTCGAGACGTTTATCGAAAAGATCGGGACAGCAAAAGGCCGTCGCATCGATGGGCGGTAGATCGCCTCCGCTTCGTTTACCTTCGCTCGGCGCAAAAAGGACGATCATTCTTCGGCCCCCCTGGCGGCAAGGAAGTCGGCGGCGACACTATCCATCGCCTGGATATGAAGATGCAACCACTCGATGAAATCCTCTTCGATGAAATCTCTCAGCCCTTCGCGGTCTTTGAAATTGCGCCAGTTCATGTAAGCCATACGGGTTTCTCCCATGATTCGGTGATGGTCGCTACGATGGATGTCGAGCATCGGAAAACCTGCCTGTTTGAGTCTCTCCTCTTCGAAATCGAAATGCATCTGCATATGTTCGAGCAGTTTTTCGACACTCTCGGTGATGGCGTGATTCTCCGCCCTTTCTTCAAGCAGTCCGAGTAAGCGATCGATCAATTGTACCTCTTCATCGTGAATGCGGTTCATCGGTTCGAAAGAAACGGTAGGAAGTTTGTCTTCTATTTTCATGCTCTCACTTTCCACGTTTTTGAAGCAGTATATCATTTTGGCAAAAAAGTTCCACCCTGAAGCGGCCATCTTCGCGATAGGTCGAAACACCTTCGGGGGTCCCCGTCATGACGATGTCGCCCGCGAACCGCGTCTTCGTGCCAAAATATCGGAAGCCCTCACAGATGGCGGAGTCGGGTTTGTTGAAAATCACCGTCTCTTTTGGCATTTCGTTACCCAGCTCTTCGATATGTTCGACGTCGTTGTGCCCTACGCAAAGATTTTGCTAGGAGCTATGAAATGGCTTAGATAACGTACGGTTTGCATGGGCGTATTATACTAAGTCCCCCCGATGGTATCTGTCTATCGAGAGGGTCGGCCTGTCCGATTTTCCGTAATCGGCTTCGGCGAGGTAGAGGATATTGGCAAAGAGACCCTTTTCGTTCATCGCATCGACAGTACCGGTATCATAGTCGGATACGGTAACGCTTCCATATTTGAAGGTCCACTGGATGGAGTGTTCGTCGATGCCCCCATCTTTATACATCCCCCGGGGATAGACCCAGATATCGCTATGCATATCCTCCGCCCAGTCCAGGCTTCTTGCGGTCATAAAGTGCATATTTTTGCCTTCGTAAACGACGCGGGTACAGGCATCGGCAGTGCTCATTACTACCATGGTAGCTGCCACCGCGATCATTCCTATCGTTCATTTTTTTAGATTCATTTTTTCTTGTTTTGAGTTGGATTGTCGCAGAGGCGATCGAAGGCTTCCGTACGTTTGTCGATTTTTGGCCAGTTCCCAGGATATTCTCATTGCAAGGTCTTGGCGCATCATTTGCAGTTTACCAAGACGATACTCACGTGGATGATTCGGTTGATGTCCACGGAGCCTGAGGGAGTAAAAATCGTTATCGATACCCAGTATATCTTCGGATGTATGAAATCTAAATCTCGTCAGTCCCTCCCTGAACAATCCACACTGTTTACTTTCCAACCAAATTTTTATCGCCAACAAATAAAATGGCGTGCTCTGAAAATTGAGGTATCTTACTCAAACGAGTCGAAATTTTTAGCTACACCTACCCTTGAACATTTCAAAGTTTTCGCTCGATCTCCAATTTTTCAGAGGGTTCTCTTGTAGCAGTCCATGGTGCTGCATCGATGATCAAGACGTTTT
>CAZORY010000055.1:0-3705 GCA_964582435.1 uncultured Campylobacterales bacterium | reverse complement strand
TCAGAGGGTTCTCTTGTAGCAGTCCATGGTGCTGCATCGATGATCAAGACGTTTTTTGCATCGTTTCTCCTACCTAATAAAATCGCTCAAGAGATAAGCTGGAAAGCCCCCATTGTCGTCGAGAAAAAACAAGACCGACAAGCTCGATGCCGCGGCCATCGTCGTCGCCAACAAGTTGCTTAGACTTATCGATGCGCTGTTAAAGAACAAAACCAAATTCGACCCTCATCGATACAACCAACAAGCCTTAGCACTCAATTGATCGATCTTTTATTTGGAGGGTTTGTTCGTGGTCGACTCCTTTTGTCTCTATTGTATCAAAACGAAAAAGATCAAGCTGGTATATATGGTTGCAAAAGGCGCTGAAACAGCAGCAAAACGAGATCGACGACTGGGCTATCTATACGAAGATGGCCGAGGTTTGCAAGGATGTGCTAAACGCCGATATTTTCACGAAGATCGCCCAGCAAGAGTTTACGCACTACAACTTTTGGAAAAATCACACATGAGGAGCCAACTCCCAGGAGATGGCGTATTTGATTCTATGTGGCACTGGCTACGATCTTTGGGATCAGCTTCGTGCTCGAACTGCTTGAAAGAGCGGAAGAGAACGCCAAAGAGCTCTACAAAGGTGTTGCCAACGTGTATCCAGAGGCAGAGTGGATCTACGAGGATGAAAAGAGCCATGAGATGATGCTCCTTGGGATGCCAAGGGACGAGAAACTCCGCTACGCGGGAGCGGTGGTGCTTGGGATGATCGGTGCGGTGGAGCTGACGGGGACGCTGACCGGTGTGACGCTAGCTTTTGACATAAGCGCGACGCCATGGATCCTACTTTTTATAGCCTGGATGATAAAATATGGAAACGTTTCGATCTTTGGGAAGAAATTATGATCAAGTTCGCCGCCGTGCTTATCTCCATCGTCGCTTTGCATTACCTTGCGCCCATCTTCATCTACGTCATCCTCTCGCTCTTTTTGACCATCCTCTTCGCTCCTGTGATGCGTTTCTTTGAAAGAAGAAAACTCCCTTCGCTGTTTGGGTATTTTCTCTCGCTTTCGATCTTTTTGGTAATCTTTGGAGCGATGTTCATGGTGGTCAACATGAGTGCCAGAGAGTTTTTGCAAAACGTGGGAAGTTACGAAGAGAAGTTCGCTCTTTTACTCGATCATCTCAACCTCTTTCTATCCGGTTACGATCTAAAAATCGATCATTCGATCCTCAAAAGTTTCGATCTTCTTGGAACCATCAAGATGGTGGTGGCGAAGGCTGGATCGATCCTCAAAGGCTTCTTGATCGTTTTCATCGGGGTTTCCTTTTTGCTTTTCGAGCAGCGCTATTTCTACGACAAGCTCAAGCTTTTGGCTCCTACAAGCGATCTGGTGGGGTTTTTCGCTTCTACGCAAAAGTACTTCAATATCAAAACCTTCACCTCCTTTCTCACCGGGTTCTTCGTGGCACTCACGCTGCTTGTCTTCGGTCTGCCTTACTGGGCGGTGCTTGGGATCATCGCTTTCTTGTTCAACTTCATCCCCGTCGTAGGATCGATCATCGCGGCGATCCCCGGAATCTTGCTGGCACTCATCACCCACGATCTACAAACTGCTCTCTATGTGGCCTTTTTCTATCTGATGATCAATATCGCTATCTCCAACGTGATCGAACCAAAACTCATGGGTGACGGGCTCGATCTATCGCCTGCCGTGGTCTTTTTTTCCTTGGTGCTTTGGGGATGGGTTTTCGGTGCTGGCGGGATGTTTTTGGCCGTGCCTTTGACGATGACCTTGAAAGTGGCATTAGAGAGTGACGAAAGGACGAAAAAATGGGCTCTGCTGCTCTCAAGTGCCCGAAAATAGTCTGCGTCGGTCGAAACTACGTAGAACATGCCTATGAACTTGGCAACGAAGTGCCGGATGAAGCGGTCTACTTCATGAAGCCCGTAAGCAGTGTGAGTGATCTGTTTATCTGGAGAGAGGGGCTTCACTACGAAGGCGAGATCTGCTTTTTGATCGAAGGGGGAAGGCTTGCAAAAGTTGGTTTTGGCTTCGATCTAACACTAAGAGATGTGCAGCGGCGTCTCAAAGAAAAAGGACTTCCCTGGGAGCGGGCGAAATCCTTTAGAGGGAGTGCTCTTTTTAGCCGCTTTGTACCTATCAAAGAGTGGGAAGGATTGGAGGTAAGGGTCTATCGAAACGAAGAGCTTATCCAAAGGGGTGACACCTCTTTGATGATCTTCAAGCCTTCCGAGCTTTTAGAAGAGATCGACGAGATCTTTGGATTGAGCGATGGAGACATCATCATGAGCGGTACACCAAAAGGAGTTGGAGCGGTACGGCTGGGCGATCGATTGAGAGGAGAGATCTGGCAAGATGACAAGCTTTTGGTCTTGAAAGAGTGGGAAGTGGTGCAGCGATAAAATGAAATATATCGTGCAAAAAGTACTATGGTTTTTTCTATGCACTACGATCTTGTGGGCGGGAGGATTTCACGAAAGGCTCACAAAAGATGGGATCACCTTCGATATCGATGTAGAGGATGGGACATTGACTATCACGCCGCATGGGCTTGCCATCGACAACACCCCTATCAAGATGAAAATCCATGGTGTGGTGAGGGATGCGAAGATCGCCGATCTCAACGGCGACGGTGCACCGGAGATATATATCTTTTTGGTTTCAAAAGGGAGCGGAAGCTACGGGAAGCTGATCGCTTACACTTCCAATCGCAACAAAAGTATCACGCAGATCCATCTCCCCAAACTTCCCCCAAACTCCAGAGAGCTTCAAGGCTACATGGGACACGATCGCTTCGAGATAGAGGGAAAGTATCTGATTCGAAGTTTTCCGATCTATCGCGAAGACGATCCAAACTGCTGCCCCACAGGCGGTCGGCGAACCATTTACTACCTCTTGGTGCCGGGTGAGGCGATGTGGCAGTTGAGGTTGGTCAAGTTCTGTGAAGAGAGGAGGCACTATAATAGATAAAAGTTCATCTGCAAGGATAGAGAATGGCCAAAAATGACGACAGACATGCACACCACGGAGGATGCGGGTGTACACCCGATCTTTTCATGCAGATGATGGAGCGAGCGGGCGAGGAGCTCAGTCGCAGGGAGTTTCTAAAAGGTGTCTCTATTATGGGCGGTGCGCTGGCCTTGGGAGGACTGGGTGGTTTTGCCGAAGCCTCTACAAGTCTGGATGAAGAAGCGGATGCGATCTACTTTGGAGGATCGATCCTCACGATGGTGGATGAGAAAGACCGCCCCGAAGCACTTGCCGTCAAAGGCGGCAGGATTTTTAAAGTAGGCTCGCTCAAAAGCGTGATGAAGACCAAAGGGAAAAATACCAGACTCATCGATCTTCAAGGCTGCTGTTTGATGCCTGGATTTTTCGATCCACATTCGCATGTGGTGATGCAAGCGGCCAAATTCGCCGTGGCAAATCTCGATCCAAAACCTATCGGAGAGGCTGGTTCCATCGCCGATATCCAGCGCATTCTCAAAGACTGGATCGAAGAAAAAAGACTCAAACCAGGCCAATGGGTGATCGGCTGGGGATACGACGATACGGGGATCAAGGAGCAGCGCCACCCCAACCGGCACGATTTGGACAAAGTCTCCACCGAGCATCCCATCGTGATCATCCATATATCCGGCCATATACTCGCAGGCAATAGCAAGATGCTTGAAGTTGCGGGTATAACGGC
>CAZORY010000054.1:0-10453 GCA_964582435.1 uncultured Campylobacterales bacterium | reverse complement strand
TCGGCGGTCTTTCGTTTGAGACTCTCTCTTTTATCGTGAATCTTTTTCCCTTTGGCCAGAGCGATTTGGAGTTTCGCTTTGTTGCGTTCGTTGAAGTAGAGCATCAGCGGGACGATCGCCAATCCCTCCTGTTTGACTCTCCCGAACCATTTGTCGATCTGTTTGCGGTGCAGCAGTAGTTTTCTAGGGCGTTTTTCATCCGGCTTGTAGTGGGGATTGGTCGTATCGAGAAAACTGATATGCATACCGAAAACCCAGGCTTCGCCCTTGATGATGCGCACGTAGCTATCTTTGAGATTCACTCGACCCATTCGGATCGATTTGACTTCGCTACCTTGGAGTTCGATACCCGCTTCCAACTTTTCGAGTATCTCGTAATCGTGAAAGGCTTTTTTGTTCTTGGTGACGATTTTGATGGACATGGCGCGATTATATCGAATTCGCAGGGTGAAAGAAAGTACTGCCGCTCCCACTGAAAAAGGCATCGGGTCTAGGGCGATGATCCCTTAGGGACGGATAGGCGGCGAGGGCGGCTTTATAGAGGTCGTTGGCTTCCATGGGATCGAGGTTGGCCAGAAGGTCTCGACTCGACATCGTTAGCCAAGCGCGCCCTGCTTCAGGATCGATGCGTTCGTCGAAATGGTCTCTGAAGGTTCGGTAAACCAATCCTGTTTCGCAATGCAGAGGTGGCGTGAAAAGGTTCAGTGGAGGCACTTCCTCTTCGAAAGGTACGATCCGTTCCCCGATCCCTTCCACATTGGCGCTGGGGTATCCATAGACGAAAAAGGGGACATCCGCACCGATCTTCTCTCCGATGAGTGCCAACTCCTTTCGATCCAGTTTGAGTCCACACACTTCGTTGCAGAGGTTCAAGAATGCGGCGGCGTCGGAACTGCCACCGCCCAGTCCCGCGCCTTGGGGAACTCTTTTTTCCAGGAGCACTTTGTGGACGGCGAAGAAAGATTCGATGCGTGGCGCGACGGCTTTCAAGAGTTCGTAAGCCTTCGCGACCGTATTGGCAGGAGGCAGTGGAACGGATGTGGCCATTTCGAAGCCTGGACGAAATCGTTGTTTGGGTTTGAAAGCGAGCGTGTCGTAGAGGGAGTCGATACGAACGAACCGAGATCGAAGTTCGTGGTAATCGCCTCGAACTCCCGTGATTTTGAGAAAGATGTTGACTTTGGCGTAGGCTTTGGCTGTCATGAACCGATGAGGCGGTCTTTGAGTACAGCCAACGGTTTCTCGTCGGCGGTTCGGGCGGCTTTGCGATTCTCTTCGCTGACCGCTTCGACGAGCTCTTCGCGCAGGATCGTCACGTCGCTCGGTGCTTCGATCCCCAAGCGTACACTGTTCTTGTCGGTCGAGACGATTTTGACGACGATGTCTTCACCGATACGGATCGCCTCCTCTTTCTTTCGGGTCAGTACGAGCATAGTTTCACCTTGTTGAGCAGGTAGCGGACCTGGCCCTCGTTGTCGATCTCTATGATAGCAAAATATGGCTCAAAAGAGACCGTGTAGGTACCGGGCTCGCAATTTTCGAAAGCCGTAGCCGCCACTTTCTTGCCTTGTTCGAGATCTTTGGAATCACCAAGGTAGCGGTTGGGCGGCGGTGCCAGGAAGTGTCGGGGGTCCAAAGGTCTCTCTTTTTCGAAGACGAAACGTCCCTCTCCAAGCCGCTCTAGATAGCTGAGGGCTCCATCGACGCCCAACCGCTTGGCGATCATTTCCGCCAAGGAGCGAATATAAGTGCCTTCCGAAACCTCCGCTTCGAAAGTGACGAAGGGGTGGCGGTAGTGTAGGAGACGGATCGTATGGATCGTGGAGGTGCAAGTAGGCAGGGTAGGGGTTTCGCCTCGTCTAGCCAAATCGTACGCACGTCGTCCGCCGATCTTTTTGGCACTGTATCGGGGCGGAGTGTAGGTCAAAGGTCCGACGAAATTTTGTAATGTCGTTTCGATTCGCTGGCGTGAAAAAGGAGGGACCGCCTCGATCCGATCGATGCCTTCGATGTCGAGGGTCCGACTGTGCGCTCCCAGCCAGAGAGTCGCACGATAGGTTTTGGGCGTTTTGTCCAAAAATCGAAAAAGTTTCGTGTACTGACCGAAGGCGACGATCAAGACACCGGAGGCGAAAGGATCGAGGGTGCCCGAAAAGCCCGCCTTCTTGACCCCGTAGAGCCGTTTGAGGCGCGTAAGATAGGCGTTGGAGCCGATGAACGGCGGTTTTTTTGCGACGAAGAGGCGATTGGGGCATGTCATCTCATACCCTTTCGACGAAAGAAGAGAGGATCTCCCGGCGGTTGCCTCCGAAGTTTATCTTGAGTTTGTAATCGCGACCGGCACGGGTCACTTCGAGGACCCGTCCGATGCCGAAAAGTTTGTGCTTGACGAGGTCGCCTTTTTTGTAACCGGTCGATTTTTCGATCGAAAGCGCCCCCTTGAGCAACCCCGCTTCCGTCAGGAATCGGCTCTTTTCGAGCTGTTTGCGCCGTCCTTTGTGAAACCGGCTTTGCACCGTCGAGAGGGTCAGGGTCTCTTTGGCCCGAGTCATCGCGACGTAACCCAGTCGACGCTCCTCTTCCATATCGCATCCGTCGCCTAACAAAGGGAAAAACTCCTCCTCCATTCCGATGACGAACAGATGACGAAACTCCAGACCTTTGGACGCGTGAACGCTCATGATCGAAATCTGCTCCCCTTTGATCTGATCCTGGTCGCTTTGCAAAGAGATTTCGTTGAGGAACATGTCCAAGGTCATTTCGGGATTTTTTTTGACCATGTCGCGGAAGAGGCCGTAGAATTCATCGAGGTTGAGGACCCGCTCCATCCCGTCAGGTAGCGAGGCGTAGTACTCTTTGAGACCGATCGTCCGGTCGAACTGGTCGATGAAGCCCATGATGGAGTGTTCCAGTGTCTCTTGGAGAATCTCCAGGTCGTTGATGAAACGGTTGACGGCGGCGTAAGCCTTTTTGCTCAAGAGTTTGGAGAGTTCGCTTTTGGGTGTTTCGCCGAGGAATTGGTAGAGGCTCAGATGTTTGTCGTAGGCCGCTTTTTCGATTTTGTCCATCGTCGCTTTGCCGATGCCCCGTTTGGGTCGGTTGATGACCCGTTTGAAACTGAAGTCGTCGTGGCTGTTGGCGATGATACGTAGATAACTGATGGCGTCTTTGATCTCGGCCCGCTCGTAAAAGCGCACGCCACCCACCAATTGATAGGCGATACCGGCGCGGTTGAGTCCCTCTTCGAGAGAACGAGAGAGGGCGTTGATCCGATAAAGTACGGCGATTTCGCCCGCCGGCGTACCCTCGTCGATCAACCGTTTGACCGCTTTGGCTACCTTGTCGGCTTCTTCGTTTTCGTCGGCGCTTTGGAAAATTTGGATCGGTGTCCCTTTGCCTTTGGTGCTGACGAGCGTCTTGCCCAGCCGATTGCGATTGTGTTGGATCAACAGATTGGCGGCTTCGAGGATCTCTTCGGTGGAGCGGTAGTTGCGTTCCAGTTTGACCACCTTGGTCCCTTCGAACATCTCCGAGAAATCGAGAATGTTTCGAATATTGGCGCCTCGCCAACCGTAGATGCTCTGGTCGTCGTCGCCTACGACGCAAAGGTTGTCGTGAGCGTCGCAGAGTTTTTTTAGAAGTTGTAGTTGCAGTTCGTTGGTGTCTTGGTATTCGTCGACCATGATATATCGGTAACGTTCGCTGACACTCTGTCTCAGTTCGTCGTGTTTATCGAGAAGTTCGTAGGTGAGCATCAACAGATCGTCAAAATCGACCAGATTGTTTTCGACGATATACTCTTGATACTTTCGATAGATGGCGGCGATCTTTTTGTATTGAGGATGTTCGGCCTGGGCGATCGCCTGATCGGGTGGGATCAAGGAGTTCTTGTAGCGGGAAATTTCGCTGGCCACCAGTGAAACGGGGAGCTCTTTGTCGATCTGTTTGACGATCCGTTTTTTGTCGTCGGTATCGATGACGACGAAATCGTTCTTACGACCCAGTTTTTCGATATGGAATTTCAAAAAGAGCAGCCCGAATTTGTGAAAGGTGCATAGAAGGGGTGGATAGATCGGATTGTCGATCATCGACAGCGCTCGCTCTCGCATTTCGGCCGCCGCTTTGTTGGTGAAAGTGAGGGTGAGCGTATTGGCCGGATCGATGCCTAAAGAGAGCAAATAGGCCAGACGCGTCGTGATGGTTTTGGTCTTGCCGCTTCCCGCCCCCGCCAATATGAGCATCGGACCGTCGATGTGGCGGGCCGCTTCCCGTTGGGCTTCGTTGAGTTGGTCTAAAATTTTGTCCATGAATCGTTCGCTTGCATCTTCTGAAAATATATTGATTATATCAAAAATGTGTTGAACCTCTTCTACCATTGAAAAAGCTTATGGACTTAAAGAGAACTAAAGGTTGAAAAAATAACAAATAATTATTGATTTTATCAAAGATGTTCGATAGAATAACGAATAAAAAAGTTAAGGGATCGTTATGCTGAAAGATTTCGCGAAATTGGAAACTTTTTTGACGGTCGTCAGAGAGCGTAGTTTCTCCAAAGCGTCGGCGAAACTGGGCATCTCCCAGCCGGCGGTGACCCAACAGATCAAATTCATCGAAAAATACCTCGACTGCAAGATCATCGAGCGTAAAAAGAACGGCGTGGTATTGACCAAAGAGGGGGAGGACCTCTATCGTATCGCCCTGAGGCTCGAAAAGTGCATCAACAATGCCGAAAGGGATTTGATCAAGATCATCGACAAAGAGATCACGTTCCGTATCGGGGCCTCCTTCACGATCGGAAATTTTATCATTCCCGGCAAATGTCTCAACAACATCAAACAGGTGATCCACAACGACGTCCAGATCAAGGTGGAGCTCTCGGGCCAAGTCATCGAGGATATTTTGAATCGGCAGATCGACTTGGGACTCATCGAGTCGCCGATTTTCAAAGAAGATATCATCTATCGCGAATGGCTCGAAGACGAATTGGTACTTTTTAGCAACCGTCCTTTGCCCAGAAGTTTACGTCCCGAAGATTTGAAAAACTATCGATGGATCTGCCGTGACGAAGCGTCCCACACGCGGCGATTGGTGCGAGAAGTCTTCGAAGAGATCGGCATAGAGTGTAAAAACTTGGATGTCCTCTACGAAGTCGACAGCTCCGCGACGCTCAAAGCGGCGATACTCAAAGCGGACCAAGAGGAGGAGACGCCGCCGGTCGTCTCCTTCATCTCCCACGCCGCCATCGCCGACGAAGTGGAACAAGGTCTTCTTTACGAATCACGTATCCGGGGTTATCGCATCAAGAGAAAGCTCTACATCGCCTATTCGAAAGAGCGCAAGCATGACGCTTTCATCGAAAACGTCGTCGGCTATCTGCAACAAAACAAGTGCTAAGAAGAAGCGTAGGAAGTATCCGACAGATCCAAGAAGAAAATAAAAGGGATCGTCGGATCTTTCGTATTTGACACGCTATTTTTTCTTCAGAAACTTTCTGTTCTCGGGATTGCTCAGAAAAGTCTCCAGCGAGCTTTGGATCCCCTCCTCCTCTTTTCTTTCGCCGTAGTCTAGACGCGGCTTGGCCAGATTGATCAAAACGGGCGTCTCTTCCACGAGGAGCTGGAGCACGGCCAACAACGGCATACTGACGACACTGCCAAAATTTTCTGGACCGAAACCCGCTTCGAAAAAGAGTATATCCCCCGCCACTTCGAAACTTTCGAACGTGTATCCGGCGATCATGAAGAGGGTAACTTCTTGCAATCTTGCGGCCAGATCTTCGGGTAAAGGGGGATCGAAGGTGACGTATTCGAGCTGGCAAAGCAATCCGAAAGGGTGTTCGGATTCTAGAAAATAGAAGAGCGTTTCACGAATGTGACGCTCCATCAACTCCTGAAAGCCCGGCTCTTTGATCATATCGATGAGCATCGCTGTATCTTTGGATGGATTTTCAACGTACAATTCTACCACGTTTGATCGGTACGAATCCGATCATGGCGTTAAGAAGGGCGAAAGCTTCGAAATCGTCGATCTCCTCGGGTGCGATGTTTCTAGGCAGTAAAAACCCGCTGCGTACGAGCCGTTCTCTGGTCGTACCGGCCAATAAGGGAGTTTTGGGCGTGTACCATCGGCGATTTTTCAAAAAGGCGATATTGGCGATGGAAGTGTCCGTCACGAGACCTTTTTTGACGATCAGGATGTCGTCGGCGTTTCCTCTGCGTTCCAAAAGGCTCTCCAACGCGTCTCGCATGCTGTATTTATAAGCGTAATCGATGTCGTCGGCTTCGACGAGCCGTAGAGTCTCTACCTTTCGGGGGCGGTAAGGCTCGTAGTGGACATCGAGCAATCTCTGGGCGTAGAGCACCCTGCATTTGATGGTTCCGTCGGTGCTGGGAGGATGGATCGCTTGGCCAAGGTCGATCGGTTCGAAATCCTCGAAAAACGCCTCCTGGCTACGATTGAGCCGGCGTTGATGGTAAGAGAGATGTTGGATGGCGCCATTTTGGATGCAGATGGTCTCTAGCAGCATGGATACTCCTTGTTTGACGGGTCGAGAATGTCTCGCGACCCTTCTTTATCCTTCGCGTTTCATTCGAAAAGCTCCGTACTCAAATACCGCTCCCCGGTGTCGCAAAGGACGGTGACGATACGTTTGCCTCGGTTGCCGGGGCGCTTGGCCACTTTCATCGCGGCACAGACGTTGGCACCTGCGGAGATACCGACCAAGAGCCCCTCTTCTTTGGCGATGCGACGGGCGGTGGCGAAAGCCTCTTCGTTGGTGACGGCGATCGCTTCAGCAAATAGAGAGGTGTCCAGGATTTTTGGGACGAAGCCGGCCCCGATCCCCTGGATTTTGTGAGGTCCGGGTTGGCCTCCGGAAAGGACCGCGGAGGCGGCGGGTTCGACGGCGAAGATCTGCAGATGGGGTAGCTCTTTTTTAAGCACCGAACCGGTTCCCGTGATCGTACCTCCCGTGCCGACGGCCGCGACGAAGATATCGAGTGCGCCGTCGGTATCGCGCAAAATCTCCGGTGCCGTCGTATGACGATGGGCGTCGGGGTTGTCGGGATTTTCGAATTGCTGCAAGATGACCGCTTTGGGAAGGCTCTTCTGGATCGCTTCGGCTTTGGCGATCGCCCCTTTCATCCCCTCGGTAGCCGGAGTGAGAACAAGTTCGGCTCCTAAGGCTTTGAGCAGTTTTCGCCGCTCCAAGCTCATACTCTCGGGCATCGTCAAGATCAGTCTCAACCCCTTGGCGGCACAGATCGAAGCGAGAGCGATGCCCGTATTGCCGCTGGTGGGCTCGATGATCGTCGTCTCCTTATCGATATCGCCGCGCTCGAGGGCTCGGAGGATCATGTTGCGTCCTATGCGATCTTTGACCGACCCCCCGGGATTCATGAATTCGCATTTGCCCAAAATTTCACAGCCCGATTCTTCGGAGGCGAAACGAAGCCGTACCAGCGGGGTACGACCGATCAATTCCGTCACGTCATTGGCGATAGCCATGGAGATCCTTTTTGTTCGATTTGAAAAAATTATAGCACAAGATCGGCGTTTCGATGGTCGGGCGTCGAGTGACGAGGCGAGAATATTTCGTGTTTCACTCCCCTATTCCCACTACGCCGGTTCCCGGTCCGTTGGTCGCATGGAAAATGATCGTGCCGTGGCGGTGGTGCATGAGTCGCATTAGAAGGCGTTGGAGGGTGGGTTGGATGGAAGGGGTGAACCAGGCGTTGTTGCTGATGGCCACCATCAGTTCGGGATTTTTGACGAAGAGTCGCTCGCTGGTCGCTTCGTAGCAGATGGCGTTGCGCCACGTATGGCCTAGCATCGTGAAGTCGCTGGGATGGGGCGCGGTGACGTAATCGCTGGCGCCGTCGAAGAAGAGGTCGTTGATCCAGTGGCCCATCCATCCAGGCAGGGGATTGGCTTCGCCAAAGGGGACGAGGACCACTTTGTGCATGACTCGCATACGACCGTTTCGAAAAAGGTACGTGGAGTTGAACGGATGCCGACCGTCGGTGAACAGGGCGCCGGCGACGATCGTGATCTTTTCGCTGCGTTTCAATAGCCTCTCCACCAGATCGGCGTGTCGGTTGAGATAGAGAGGAAAGGCACTTTCGGGCAGAACGACCGCCTCTTTGCCTGCGTCGATCGCTAGATCGATCGCTTGGAAATCGAGCCCTACGATGGCGTCTCGATAGCGAGGGTCCCATTTTTTGTCTTGGGGGATCTTCGTCTCCACCAACTCGATGCGCGAAGGCAAGGCGGCAAGGGAAGGATCGATAGGGCGGGGATGGTGCCATGCGAAGGGAATCGTCGCCAAAAAGAGGTAACGTGCCGGCGACTTGATGGAGCCAAAGAGGCCAAGGGCGCCTAGAATCAGACCATATTGCCAAAAGCGATCACCCAATACGCTATCGGTGAAAAGCAGTGCGGGCCTGAACCAGTCGAATCCGAACGGGTGGATCCATTCGGTGGGTAGAAGTAAAATAGCGCGCATAAGGGGATGCTTGGCGATGGCGACGGCGCGAAACCATAGTCCGTAGACGCCACCGACGGCGAGGACGACGAGCGGTATCATCCACGCAAGATCGTAATAACGGAAACTCAGTGCGATCCACCAAAACCAAAGCATACCGGTAAAAAAGCCGCTCCAGGCCATGGCGTACGCCGAAAGCGTCAACCAGGAAGCGAGGGCGACGATGCCAAGCAGCGCTTCCAGCCAGGCCCAATGGAGACCGAAATGTTCCAGATAGATGAAGGCCGAGGCGCTAAGGGCCGAAAGAAAGCCCAAACTAATGGACCGGGTGGTAAAATAATGCGACAAAAATTTCATCCGATAAGGAATTCCTATGCAAAGTGCAGGACAAGGCAATCTTTTGGCATCGCTCTTTCCGTTGTTGTTGCTCTTCGCGATCTTCTATTTTCTCGTGATTCGCCCGCAGCAAAAACAGGCCAAACAACACAAGGAGATGATCGCGTCTCTCAAAAAAGGGGACAGAATCGTCACGACGGGCGGCCTGATCGCCGAAGTGGTCAAACCGGAAGAAGATTTTATCAAAGTCAAACTGAACGACGAGACGATCGTCAAGATCGTACCCGATTACGTCGCCAGAAAGATCGAGGATGAAGCTTAACTATCGCGTTTTGATCTTCATCGCGGCGGCGATTTTCGGCTTGGCGCTCTCGGCGCCCTCGTTGCTGGGTCTTGCCAAAGGGCCCAAGATCACGCTAGGGCTTGACTTGCAAGGAGGCTTGCACATGCTCCTTGGCGTCGATACCGAAGAAGCGATCAAGTCGAAAGTCAAATCGATCGCTTCGTCGATCAAATATGCCGCCGAGGACGAAGATCTGATCATCGACGATTTCAAAGTGAAGGATCGTACGATCTCTTTCGAGCTTCTGGACAAAGACGATATGCCGAAAATGGATGCGATACTCAAAAAGATCGAGGGTCTCGCCATCCAGAAAGAGGGACTCAAATACACCCTTTCGCTGACGCCCAAAGAGATCGAATCGATCAAAAAATACGCCATCACCCAAGCCGTGGACACGATCCGAAACCGTCTCGATCAGTTCGGATTGGCCGAGCCGACGGTGGCCAAGCAGGGGCAGGACAAGATCCTGGTGGAAGTACCTGGCATCAAGACCCCCGAGCAAGAGCAGCGTATCCGCGAATTGATCGCCAAAGCGGCCCACCTTCAGTTGATGGCCGTCGACGAGGATCGCGCGGCGCAAGTGGATCGTATGAGCCCGGCCGAAGCGGCCAAATACGGGGACGTGATTTTGCAAGACGCTCAAAATCCTCATCGAAAGTATCTGGTCAAAGAGATACCGATTCTCGACGGCTCGATGCTCACGGACGCCCGGGTCGCTTTCGATCGTAACAACCAACCCGTGATCAACTTCAGCCTCAACAGTCAGGGGGCGCAGATATTCGGTGATTTCACCGCTAAAAACGTAGGTAAGCGGTTGGCGGTGGTGCTGGACAACAAGGTCTACAGCGCTCCCGTCATTCGCGAACGAATCGGTGGCGGTAGCGGGCAGATCAGCGGCGGCTTCAGCGTCAAGGAGGCCCACGACGTGGCGATCGCGTTGCGCTCGGGCGCTCTGTTGGCCCCCGTCTTCATGGAGGAGAAGCGAAGCGTCGGCCCAAGCTTGGGAGCCGATAGCATCAAGGCCTCGATGATCGCCTTGATCACGGGCTTTTTGGCCGTGGTCCTTTTCATGATCCTCTACTACGGCATCGCCGGGGCGATCGCCGACGTGGCGCTGGTGGTGAACCTCTTTTTGATTCTGGCCGTGATGGCGCTTTTCGGTGCGACCCTGACGCTTCCCGGTATGGCGGGGATCGTGCTGACGGTGGGTATGGCGGGGGATGCCAACGTCATCATCAACGAGAGGATTCGAGAACTTTTGTATGAAGGCAAAAGCGTGGCCAAAGCGATCG
>CAZORY010000053.1:0-10582 GCA_964582435.1 uncultured Campylobacterales bacterium | reverse complement strand
GGCTGTAGCCACAAAAAAGAACTATCACCCGACGAAAGGGTGACTCAGCAAAGCCGATGCGTCGTCGACGGCACCGAGGCGCCCAAATGGGTCTGCGGCCTCCATCGCAATACGAACTATTACGCCGCTGTGGGCTCGGCGCCTAAAAGCGCTTTGGGGTTCGGATTCAGCCGAGAAAGCGCGGTGGCTCACGCGCGCGCCAATCTGGCCAGACAAGTCTCCCTCGACGTCAAGACCAAAATCGACCGATGGTTGCGCTCGACGGGCGCGGCGAACGACGAACGCGCCGAACGGGTGGTGGAAAGTGTCGCCAGCGAGACGGCGCGTATTTCGATGCACGATTCGCAACAGATCGCCATCTGGCAACACCCCGACCAAGGTACGCTCTACGTACTCGTGAAAGTTCCGAAAAAAACGGTCTTCGACATCGCCAAGAAATCCGCGAAATCGAGTTTTGAAAGCGATGATGCGCGTTGGCAGCAGTCACAAGCCCACCAGGCGCTCGAGCGGCTCGATCGAACGTTCGAAGAGTGAAGGTTGGACATTGCGTGCCAAAGAGCTGTTGCCGATCCTTCTTCTTCTATGGCTGGCAGGATGTAGCCAAAAAGTGACGGTACGCGCACTCAAACCGGCCGATATTCCCGAAGCGACCACGGCCAGAAACCTGACGATCCATCCCATCGAACGGGACAGGGTCGGGCTCGCCGACAAACTTCAAGCCTACGCGGTCAAGGTCGAAGTGGATGGCATGCCATGGTTTCGTATCGTCGACGACCGAGATACCGCTCGGCTTTTCGAGGCGTGGCGACGCAAAGAGGCGGGACTGAGCGACGCCAATCTCTCCATCGGCCGTTTCAGTGGCGCGACGGCGATGATCGCAGGAAGCGTCGATAGCCAGGGGGTTCATGACGACTTTTTTCGGAAGAAACGGACCGAATGTCTCGATAAGAAGTGTCATAAAACGCGAGATTACTACATCTTCTGCACACGACGCAAGATCACGATGGATGTCCATTTGCGGCTCGTCAGTCTTTCAGACGGCCATATCATCTATGCCCGACACTACCGGAAAAAGTTCGACCGCTCCCACTGCAACGACGAAGCGACAGGGCTACCCTCACCCGATGAGATATGGAACGATTTCGCCGAAGCGATCGCGGAAGATTTCATCTCAAAGCTCGTCCCCGGTTACACCTATCACGAAGTGGTCTTGCTCGACGCACCCGATATCGACTTCACCGACGAGCAAAGAGAGCTTTTGAAATCGGCGTTGAAATATCTGGAGTTCGGACGCTACAAGATGGCTGAGCGCCAACTCGCGAAACTGATGCGAAGCACGGGAGGGCGAAGCGCGGTGGCTGCCTACGATCTGGGCGTCGTCGAAGAGAGTCAAGGACGGCTCGAAGAGGCTAGAGAGCTCTACCTTCAAGCCGAACGCCTCGCTTCCGAACCGATCGAAGCGATCGAAAACGCCCTCGTCCGTATCCAAAAAAGCATCCAGGATACGAAAATCGCGAAGCGTCAACTACGACGATGAAAGTGCGACGGGTATCGGCGACCGTTTCGCTCGTGTCGGCTCTACTCCTTGGAATCGGCGGTTGTTCCTCTCCCCAAGGCGTGCCTCCCCCGACAGATTCCGTCGACACTCTTCCCTCATGGTACCTACACCCTCCCGCCAACGACGACCGCCACTTCTACGGCGTCGGTGAAGGTCGGACCCTCGATAGCGCGGAGCGCTCAGCTTTGGCGAATATGGCGAGGCGATTGGAAGTGACGGTGACGGCTCGTACCGACGAGCATGAACGATCCCACGCCATCGACGGTTGGGAGTGGACGAACACGACGCGTAAGCAGCGCATCGCCACCCGTACACCTTCGATCGCTTTTCGAGGCCTTGCAACGATCGACAGCCATGTCAGCCCCTCGGGAGAGATCCTGTTGCTCCTATCCGCCGACCGTGAACGGACACTGGGACACTTGCGACACCGTATCCAAGAGAGATTAGAACATCTCACACACGATCTGTCCCAACCGCTTTCGCCGCTGCATCGTTGCCGAACGGCTCACCGAATCCTTGAAGCGCTCGAAGGGCTTCGGTCTACGGTCCGACGTCTTATCGATCTCTCCAAAAGCGATCGTGCACTTCTCGCTCGCCTCGAGCGTTTGCGATCCCACGCTCTAAGAGATTGGAAAAACGGTTACCGTCAAAGCCGTGACGTCACCTTCACACCTACCTCGTGGTCCACGATCATCACACCCCCTTTCAAAGAAGCGGGGTTTATTCCAGCATCCGATGCCCCGGTGCGTGTCGTCGCCGATCTATCGAGCCAGATCCATCGTTACGAAGATTTCACGATCGTTCGCATCACAGGGGAGATCGCCCTTTACGAGAAAAAGGGCACACCATTCGCTACTTTGCCGATCGACGTCCGCGGCGTCTCCTCCCTGGGCAGCGACGTCGCGAAAGCCAAAGCTCGGGACGCGACGAGAAAGAGGATACGAGAATGGCTTACGAAAGAATGCCCAACCGCCGCGGCAAATCGGCGATAGAGTCGAGTAGGCAATCGGGCCGGACGGATCCTTCGAGATCTTCGGGGCGAAATTTGCCCGTTTTGACTTGACACGCTTTCAATCCCGCCCGCTGAGCACCTGCGATATCGCTTTCGATATCGTCGCCGATCATCAACGTCTTCTGGGGCGCCGTCCCCATCGAAGCACACGCCATTTGAAAAAAGTCGGTGCTCGGTTTGCCCAGGATCGTCGCTTCCTGAGCCGTCGCGTACTCCAAACAGGCCACGAAGCCGCCGGCATCGAGGCTGAGCCCGCCGTCGTGATCCTTGAAATAGCGATTCTTGGCGACGGCCAATAGCGTCGCACCCGCCATCAAATGCCGAAAGGCTTCGTTGAGCCTCTCGTATCCAAAATCTGTATAGGCGTCGGCGACGACGACGAAATCGGGCCGATCGCTCCGCCACCCGTCGAAATAGGAGGCCACCCTTTTATAAACCAAAAAATAGCCCGTCGCGTTCTTCTCTTGCAAAAAAGCGGCCGTCGCGTCCAACGCGGTAAAGATCGATCGGCGTGGGATATCGAATCCCATCTTTTCAAGCTTCTTCGCCACATCGTCGGGTAGCGATCGGGTCGTGTTGGTGATGAAACGCACGGGATAGTGTCTCATGAGTGCCGCGACCGTCTCCACCGCCCCGTCGATCGGACGATCCCCTTCGTACAATACCCCCGAAAGATCCAGTAAAATACCATCGATATCCTGCACGACACACCTCCTTGCCATTATTTTTGATTATACCAAAAACATCTCTAAGCGATTTTGTTCTATGATGGGAAAAAGGTGCATTCAAGGAGGCGTCATGAAACGTTTGAAACGAGCGATTTTCGAAAAGGTCGACGGTTTGTACGAACGTATCGTCAAAATTCGTCACGACATTCACCAAAATCCCGAGCTTTCAGGTCGTGAAAAAGAGACCAATCTTCTCCTGCGATCGATTTTGGATGCCGAATGCATTCCCTACAAAACCTTCGAAAACCACTACGGCCTCGTCGCCGATATCGTCAAAGATCCGTCCTTGCCTACCGTCGCGATTAGAGGTGATATGGACGCTCTGCCGATGCCCGAAAACAGCGACAAGCCCTATGCGTCGAAAAAAGAGGGGATCATGCACGCTTGCGGTCACGACGCCCATACGTCCGTGGCTCTCGGATGTGCCCTGGTCCTTCATCAACTGAAAGATCGGCTACCCGGCAACGTGCGCATCATCTTCCAGCCCGCCGAAGAGGTTTTGGAGGGTGGCAGCAGTCAGATGATCGAAGACGGTGCCCTGGAAGGGGTGTCGGCGATCTTCGGCCTACATGTCTACCCATACCTCAAAACGGGACAGATCGGCTACAAGTATGGCGTGATGATGGCTTCGGCCGATACATTCAGCTTCGATATCTACGGCAAAACGGCCCATGGGGCTCGCCCCCACGAAGGGATCGACGCCGTATTGGTGACGGCGATGGCGATCAACTCCCTCAACCACATCGTCAGCCGCCGGATCGACCCACTGCATCCGGCCGTCATTTCGATGGGCAAGATCGAAGGAGGCAACGCGCCCAATATCATTTGCGATTTCGTGACCGTCGCGGGAACGGTACGCACCGTCAACGCGTCGGTACGCCGCAAGATACCTGAAATGATGGAGACGACGATCCAAGGTATCTGCGACGCGATGGACGCCAAATACCATTTCCGCTACGAATTCGGCCCACCGGAACTGACCAACAACGACCGAATGGTCGATATCGTCAAAGAAGCGGCTCGGGAAGTGGTGGGAGACGAAGGAGTGGTGGACCTGGTGGATCCGGTGATGGGCGGCGAAGATTTCTCACGCTATCTACAGCTCGTACCCGGGGCCTTTTTCCGCCTGGGTATCTGCAACGAAACCAAAGGTACCTGCATTCCCCAGCACAATACCCGTTTCGACGTGGATGACGAAGCATTGGGTATCGGAATGAAGATACTCTCCCTGGCCGCCGTGGAAGCGCTGAAAAAGGTCGACACCCATGGGACGTAATCTCTCTCTGACCATTCCCAACGACATCCGTTTTCTCTCCATGGCTTTGGGGGTGATCAAAGAGGCGGCCCAATTGGCGGAATTCGATCCACAGGAGGTGACGGACCTCGTCACCGCTGGACGCGAACTACTCTTCAACGCCATCCGACACGCCTATCCCGAAACGATGGAAGGGATGATCGATATCGAAATCGTGTTTCATCCTCAAGGATTGCAGGTGAGTGTCCACGACATGGGGTTGCCTTTCGATTTCGATCGTTACATGGCGTCCCAACAAGAGGGTGGGCTCAAGCGAATCGCCGACTATGTCGACGAACTACGCTTCGCGAATATGGGCCATCGAGGCAAGTCTTTCACGATCTTCAAATCCCATCCTATCTCGTTGGACGAATCGCTTTACCAGCCCTACTCCGATCTCTCCGACGAATCACCCGCCTCTCTCAAACCCGCCTCGATCCAGATCCGCGATTTCGAACCGGGTGACGAAGAGGCAATCAGCCATCTTATCTACAACAACTACACCTACAGTTACTACAAGTCCCTCTTCTACTACCCCAAAAAGATCAGGGCACTGAACGAAACGGGCGAAATCGCCTCCATCGTCGCAGAAACCAAAGAAGGAAACATCGTCGGCCATTTCGCCTTGGTCACGATCGACCGGGCCAACATCGCGGAAATCGGCGTGGCGGTCGTCCATCCCGATTACAAAGGCAAAGGGATCATGAACGCCATGCTCGACCGCATCCAGCACAAAGCCCGGGAGTTGGGTCTGGACGCCATCTTCGGTGAAGCGCTGATGATGCACCCCTTCAGCCAGCGGGCCAATCTCCGTCACGGCTTCGGCGAAAGCGCCCTTATGTTGGGACTCGTCCCCAACACGGTCGCCCTCACCGATCCCAACGCCGTACGCACCGAAAAGCGCATGGGCGTACTGATCGGTTACAAAATACTCAACGGAGCCACCGGCCGACATATCCGCCTTCCCAAAGCCTATCGATCGTTGATCGAAAAGATCTACGCCAACAACGGCCTTCAGATCCTGCCGCCTCTCACCGCCGAGCACGCCGCGCAAAACTCCAGCGTGCACTACGAACTG
This sequence comes from uncultured Campylobacterales bacterium, assembly GCA_964582435.1. GTDB lineage: Bacteria > Campylobacterota > Campylobacteria > Campylobacterales > Hydrogenimonadaceae > Hydrogenimonas. The sequence continues at coordinate 4,912 of CAZORY010000053.1, read as the reverse complement.
AGCCCCTATACCCAAAGCGGCACCCTTTTGATCGATCGGGTCGCCGACGATTTCCGTCATCTGATCCGTCATCACCTCCATACGCTCTACAAAAAACATGTGGAGATGATCTATGCCGATATCAACTTGATGCGATGCGATCGTCTCGACGAAACGATCACGTTGTTGCGCGAAGAGGGGTTCGTCTTTTGCGGTGTGCTCTTCTACCGTCGAGGGGAGGATGATTATCTGCGTCTACAGCTCGTCAACAGCGACAATGTCGAGACGGAGCGGATCGTCTGCTACTCCAATTTTTGTCGTTCGCTGCTCGACCGGATCAGGGACGTGCTACGCGATCTTTGCACTTACGAAGGGCCAATTTGAGATCGCTCATATAATCGGAAGGCTCCCAATACCCGACACTGGGCTTGACGATATTTTGACCCTCCGGCGTCAGGAAAAAGGTGGTGGGCACCATCGAAGAGTGAATCGTATCGGGAAATCCCCCATCTTCACGATAGAGTAGCACCGCTACAAAATGTTCGTTGATGTAATCGGAGACGGCAGGATTTTGCAACGTTCTGTTTTCCAGTTTGCGACACCAATGGCAGGTATGGGAGACCAACAGCGCCATGATGGGTTTGCCGCTTTTCTTCGCCTCGGCCTGGGCCGTTTTGAAATCGGGCTGCCATGCCACTTCCGCCAAAAGCAGTGTCGCCGTCGTCAACATCATCGTCAAAAACTTTTTCATCGTCACCTCTTTTTTGATAGATTTTTTCGAAAAATCGTGGAACCACCGTGGAATCAGAAAGCGGCGATCACCTCGTCGAAAACTCGTTTGAGCCCTTTGACCTCTTCGATCGTGGTGCGTTCGTTCGGGGCATGGATCGTATCGTTACGTACACCGAACTCGACCACGTCCACTCCGAACGCGGCCAAAAATCTCGCATCGCTGGTACCGCCGGCGGTGGAGTACTTCGTCTTGATACCCGTCACCTTTTCGATAGCCGCGGTCAAATCCTCGACGACCTTCGAATCGGTCGAAGTCATGAACGGTCGGGCCGACTCGGTAAGGGTGAGAAGATAGTTCATATCTCTAAAATGGCGATCCACGAACGCTTCGATATCCTCTTTGGAAGTTTTGGTATTGTTGCGCACATTGAACATCATCTTCAACTTGCCGGGCGTGACGTTGGTCACCTCCATACCGGCGCGAATATCGGTAATGACGAATTGGCTTGGAGCGAAATAGTCGTCCCCCTCGTCCAGATTCACGCCGGCGATCTTCGGTAACACTTGGGCCACTTTATGAATGGGGTTGATCGCCTTTTCAGGATAGGCGGCATGCCCCTGACGTCCCATCTTTTCGATGATACCGTTGATAGAACCCCGACGGCCGATTTTGATCGCATCCCCGAAACGCTCTTCGCACGTCGGTTCCGCCACGATGGCGTAATCGGGTAGAAATTCTCTGCGTTCAAGCCATTTGAGGACCTCGATGGTTCCATGCTTCGCATCGCCCTCTTCGTCGCTGGTCAAAAGTAGCGACAACGTCCCTCCGAAACGCTCTGTCTCTTTACACGCTTGCACAAACGCCGCAACGCCGCTTTTCATATCTTGTGCCCCGCGGGCATAGATGCAACCATCCTCTATTTTAGGGACGAAAGGATCGCTTCGCCACCCTTCACCGGGTGGAACCACATCGATATGGCCTGCGAAGCACAGATGTGGGCCCTCCCCAAAACGTTTGTGCAAAAAGAGGTTTTTGACGTTGACTTTGTTGATCCACTCCGCTTCAAAATCGTCCAGATAGTCTCGGATAAATGTGAGGGCACCGTCGTCATCGGGTGTGACGGAGCGGAAAGAAAGAAGTTTGATGAAGAGTTCGGTGATATCGAGCGTGTGCACGGGCAAGCCTCAATCGACGGGATTTTCGTAGAAGATATAGGGAGAAAAATTACTTACTTCGAAGTAGAGTTTCTTCTCCCCTTTGTCCACTTTGTAGTTGAAGTTCCGATCTAGATAACCGTAACCGAACCGATACTGCCTAGGCGTACCGTCGGTAGTACCTCTAGCGGTGGATAGCTTGTCGATTCTGATGAAGCGCATCACCAGTTTGCCGCCTTCGTAAAGATCCAGCACACCGTTCGTACCGGTCCAATTCTGGACCGCCCGGCCCAGTTGATTTTGCGTCTCCTGAGTACATCCGCCCAGCATCCACATGGCCAACCCCAGAGAGATCGCGACGAGCCTTCTTTTCATTACCACTCCTTATTTCGGTTTTTCGACCAGGGCGATGTTGGTCAAATCATGTTTTTTAAGCATATCGAAAAGCTTGATGATTCGCCCATACGGCACTTTTTCGTCGATACGTACGGTAACGGGTCGCGATTTGTCCGACACGGCCGAGAGCGATCGGTCCAACGACGCAAAATCGGTCTCGTGGCCGTTGAAAGCGAGCGAATCGAGCCCCATTTCGACGATGAGTACCCTCTTTTCATGGGTTTTGCTCCCCTCTTTTCCACTCGGAAGATTGAGCAGCAGTGCCAACTCCTCTTTTTTGAAAACCGAGGTGACCAAGAAAAAAATCAACAACAAAAAAACCACATCCACCAATGGTGTCATATCGAGTGTCAACGACTCGCGACGCCTCATGCCCTTTCCCCGAAAAAGTGTTTCAGCAACAACGCTTCCACATTGGCCTCGATACGATCCAAATAAGCGACCAGGTAATTGTACCCTACCGTATGGACGATCGCCACGATGAGCCCTCCTACCGTCGTCACCAAGGCCATCGAGATCCCCCTCGCGAAGACGGAGGGATCCCCCATACCGATTTTCGCGATCGCTTCGAAAGCCATCAACACCCCGACCACGGTGCCCAGCAGACCGAACAGTGTGGCGGTCGAAGCGATGATTTTGATCGTAGGCAATCCCCCTTCCAAACGTTTGAGACGACTTTGAAGCAGCTCTTTGACGATCAAAAGCAACGTATCTTTTTCGTTGCCGCCGATCCCCGCGAACTCTTGGACGATCGCTTCCGCCTGTGCCTCTTTACGACGATTGATCCGCCAAAATTGCACCCACTTAAATAGCATCAGTGCAATGCCCACCGTGTTCATCACGATGAGAATCTCCATAATGACACCACCGGCTTCGATGTATTGCATCAAGCTCATCACGCTCCTATCTTAGTTGATAATGGATAGGCACCCGTACTTTCAACCGATCGCCCAAAACTTTCGGCAAAGGATCGAAACGTCCGATCCTCTCGATGGTTTCACGGGCCGCTTTGTCGAGCCTTCGATGACCGCACCTTTCGACCAAAGTCACCGACGACACTCTTCCATCTTTTCGAATGACAAATTGTACCTCAACCCTTCCCGTTTGTCGAAGTTTTCTCGCGATTCTCGGATAGTAACGATGGGCTTGGATCTTTTCGCGAACCTTTTGCAGATAGCGAGCCTTCGCTTGCTCGATACGCAATGGAGAAAGCTTCGGTACGCTCGCCGTTTTTTTCGGCATATCGGGCACTGGAGCCGGCGGTGGTGTGGGCCGTGGAAGCGCAGGCGTCGAAGGCTTTTTTTGCTGCACCGGCTTTGGGGAAAGCAAGGGTTTTGGCGCCGGTTTCGGGAGGACGCGCCTTTTTGGTGGCTTTCGTTTTCTCTTCGTATATCGTTTGGGTTTGGGTCTTGGCGTCGGTTTCGCCTTGGGCGGCGGTTTTGGCTCTCTCATCTTTTTCACGATCGGCTTCGGAGGCGTCGGTCGTGTAGGAGGTGGCGGCGAGGGTCGAGGTCGAGATTTGGCGATATGAACGTGCACGACCCGTTCTTTGGCTTTCACGGCCACTACCTTGGCGTCCAAATGAACGTAGACGAATATCAAAGCCTCCGCGACAACGACGGCGATGAAGATGGAAATGAAAAGGTATCGCCCCACATATTTTTCGTCCAATCGAAAGGCCCCGTCATGACAGATTTCAATCTAGAGATTATAATCAAAGGAGGTTAGCTCAACGTTAATCGACGCTCTTCACTCTTCAACGATTGAAGCTTTTTGTCGATATAATGGTGCAAAAAACTTTTATAAACGGAACAAAGCAAAGATTATGGTCAAAAACATTACGGTACGTTTTGCCGTCGTATTCGCTACTTTCATCCTGGCCGGCTTTTTATTGATATTCACTCTCCAAAAAGCGATCACGTTCAACGAAGAGATCGAAGCCTTTCATCATCAGGTCTCCTTACCGCTGGAACGGTTGGCGACGATCGCCAGGCAGATTCATGCCGAGACTCTCGCATCGCTTCTTCCCGCGACTCCCAGTAATCATCGAATGGCACAAAGCGTTCCGACCATGCAAAAAGAAGTCGCAGACAAACTTCACGCGATCGCATCTTTCAACGACCATACCCTCCATATCCCTCTGATTTCCAATGAGCTGGCCACACTCCGACAAGAGTGGAAGCGCTTCGACAAAGCGCGCGTAGCATGGATCAAAAAGGCCCGCTATGCCAAAGTTTCCATCAAAGATAGGAGTGAGGCGTTGCGCAAAGCCTGGATGAACTATATGACCCACTACACAACACTTCTTGACTCCATCGCCAATCTTCGCGACGACTATACCCACATTTATGGAGAAAGAATCGAAGAAGACAAAAAAAATCTCAAAGACACCTTCTATGTAGGTGCCGCGGTGGCACTGGCCACGCTGATACTTTTGACGTTTCTTCTCTTCGAAGTCAATACGATCAACAAAAAGCTACAAAATTTCCTCGAAGAGAAAGAGGATTATCAACTCAAACTGGCCAAAGTGAACGAAGAGCTCGCCCACTACTCCGAGACACTCGAAAAAGAAGTCAAGAAAAGAACCGACGAAGCCCTCGAACATTTGTTGAAAAACCCTCTGACCAAGCTGCCAAACCGCGTCAGTTTC
>CAZORY010000052.1:0-10594 GCA_964582435.1 uncultured Campylobacterales bacterium | reverse complement strand
CGACTTTGTCCAGAACGTTGGACTCTTTCATCTCGTGATAGAGGTCGTTTCCTTCACGTGTCCGTTCACCGACGCCGGCGAAGACGGAGTAACCGCTATGTTTGAAGGCGACGTTGTGGATAAGCTCCATGATGATGACGGTCTTACCGACGCCCGCACCACCGAAAAGGCCGACTTTACCACCTTTGGCATAGGGAGCCAACAGGTCGACGACTTTGATACCGGTTTCAAAAATCTCCTGTTTCGTACTTTGATCTTCGAACGGCGGAGGATCGCGGTGAATGCTCCAGTAAGTTTTGGCCTTGAGTTCTTCCCCTTCATCGATCGTATCGCCGATGACGTTGAAAATACGTCCCAATACCTCTTCACCGACCGGTACTTTGATCGCGTCGCCGGTCGCTTTGACCTCCATGCCGCGCACCAGACCTTCACTCATATCCATCGCGATGGTTCGGACGCGATGATCGCCGATATGGCTCGCCACTTCCAGTACCAGACGCTTTTTTTGACCTTCGACTTCGTAATTGACTTCGAGGGCTTCGTTGATCGCCGGCAGATAGTCTTCGAAATCGACGTCGACGACCGGCCCGATGACCTGAACAATTTTACCTGTCATTCCTTCTCCTTCTTTTATTTCAATGCTTCCATACCGCTGATGATTTCGATCAGTTCGGTAGTGATAGATTCTTGCCGTGCTTTGTTATACGCGATCGTCAGTTCGTTGACACGCTCGGAAGCGTTCTTCGTCGCGTTGTCCATCGCCTGCATGCGTGCACTATGTTCCGCAGCCAGCGAGTCGAGAAGACCGTAATACATGCTGTATTCGCAATATTTGCGAAGCAGTGTATTTAGAAGTACTTCCTGCTCTTCAGGCTCGTATTCGATACTCGACTTAAGCTCACGGGGCTCGACGGTCGAAATATCGACGGGTAACAACTGGATGACGCGCTGCTCCTGGGTGAGCATGTTTTTGAACCCATTGTAGACCAGGATCACCCGATCGGTGAGGCCTTGCGCGAAATCCATCAAGGATTGATCCATGAACTCCGCCGCTTTCTTGTAATCGGGAGAGGCGCTCAGACCGACCACTTCGTCTTTCATCTCGATACCGTTGTATTTGAGAAAATCGATCGCTTTCCGCCCGACGATACGCAAACGGACGGCCACCTTTTTCTCCTCGTACTCGCGAATCAGTTTCAACGTCGTTTTGAGCGTACTGATGTTGAAACCGCCACACAAACCTTTGTCGGCGGTAATGGCGATGATATCTACGGTTCGTACGGGTAGATCGGTCTGCACGTAACGGCTTTCGCTGCCGCCTACTTTGGATGTGTTGATTTCGTAAGCGATTTCACTGACCAGTTCGTCCAATTTGTTGGCGTATTCCCGGCTGCGCTTGGCCAGTTCTTCGGCCCTTTTGAGCTTCGCCTGCGAAACAAGCTTCATCGCACGCGTCGTCTTTTGGGTGCCCTTGACGCTATGGATCTGAAGCTTGATCTCTTTCAAATTTGCCATGATAGGTCCTTATGCTCAGGCGCTGAAGGAATTTTTGAATTCTTCCAACGCTTTTTTGATCAACTCTTCGACCTCGTCGTCGATCTTCTTCTTCTCGGCGATCTTTTCGAGGACTTCGGGATAATTGGCTTCGACGAAGGGATAGAGTTCCGCTTCGAACTTCGTGACCGCATCGACGGGTATGTCGTCGAGATAGCCATTGGCTCCGGCATAGATGATGAGGATCTGTTTTTCGACAGGCAGCGGGCTGTATGGGGGCTGTTTGAGCACCTCCACCATCCGAGCGCCTCGTTCCAACTGAGCCCTCGTCGCATCGTCCAGATCGCTGGCGAACTGGGCGAAGGCTTCGAGTTCACGATATTGGGCCAGATCGAGGCGAAGGGTACCGGAGACTTGCTTCATCGCCTTGATCTGCGCGGCACCACCGACGCGCGAGACGGAGATACCGACGTTGATCGCCGGTCGGATACCGCTGTTGAACAGATTGGTCTCAAGGAAGATCTGACCGTCGGTGATGGAGATGACGTTGGTCGGAATGTAAGCCGAAACGTCACCTGCTTGGGTTTCGATGATCGGCAGCGCCGTCAAAGAGCCGGCACCGAGTTCGTCGCTAAGTTTCGCGGCACGTTCGAGAAGGCGAGAGTGCAGATAAAAGACGTCGCCGGGGAACGCTTCACGACCCGGAGGTCGACGGAGAATCAAAGACATTTCACGATATGCGACCGCATGCTTGCTCAAATCGTCGTAGATGATCAATGCGTGCTGGCCGTTGTCTCGGAAATATTCACCCATCGTGACACCCGCGTAAGGGGCCAGGAATTGCAAGGCCGCCGATTCGGAAGCGCCTGCATTGACGACGATCGTATACTCCATCGCCCCATGCTCTTCCAGTTTGCGAACGATCGATGCGACGGTGGATTGTTTCTGACCGACGGCGACATAGATACAGATGACCCCTTGTCCCTTCTGGCTGATGATCGAGTCGACGGCGACCGTCGTTTTACCGGTTTGACGGTCTCCGATGATCAACTCACGCTGTCCACGACCGATCGGTACGAGCGCGTCGATCGCTTTGATACCGGTCTGAAGCGGTTCATGGACCGATTTACGAGCCATGATGCCGGGGGCTTTTTCTTCGACGAATCGATATTCGTTCGCTTCGATCGGTCCTTTGCCGTCGATCGGTTCACCCAAGGCGTTGACGACGCGGCCTACGATCTCTTTGCCGACCGGTACCTTGAGCAACTGACCGAGACGCTTGACGCTCATTCCTTCACGAACACCCAATCCTTTACCGAGAATGACGACACCCACACTCGCTTCTTCGAGGTTGAGAACCATCCCTTTTTCGCCGTCCTCGAACTCGACCATTTCACCGGCCATGACGTTGTTGAGGCCAAAGACCTGTGCGATTCCGTCAGCGACGCTGACAACTTTACCGGTTTCGTCGATGTCGACACTGAGTTCAAAATTTTCGATCCGCTCTTTGATGATCGAGCTGATTTCGTCTGCTTGCAGTTTAGACACTACCGATCTCCTTTCGTTTGTTTTAAAGTGCTTTGAGTATATGGTTGATCATGTCGGATGTGACCCGCTCTTTGGAGAAGCTCGCTTCCAACCCCAAATCTTCGATCGTCACCTTGATCCCTTCCCGATCTCTTTTGATCGGGTGTAGAACCACCGTGGCGTTGACGTATCGAGAGAGAGACTTTTCGAGATCCTCGACCAGCTTCTTGTCGATCGCTTTGTCGCTTTCGACGATGCCTTCGTAACGATTGGCGCGGCGTTGCATCTCTTTTTCCAGAAGGGTCACGATATCTGGTATCAGACCGAAACGGTTGTGGATACCCAGTGTTTTGACGAAATTCGAAAGTTTCGGATCCACCTTTTCACCCAGTAGCTCCAGGACCAATCCTTCCCGTTGATCTTTCGATATTTCCGGGGAGGCCATAATTTCCGCGAACTTTCGATCTTCAAAAGCCAACGCCACCGGCTTGAGAAGGGTCGCGACTTTCTCGATCTCTTCGTCGCCCATCGCTTCGACCAATGCTTTGACGTATCGTTTCGCAACCAGATTTTCCATCTTACGCCACCTTCTTCATGATCAGATTGACGAACTTCTTCTCATCCATTCCGATCGCGTCGCTTTTGAAGAGTTCACGTAGCACTTCAGCCACCGTCTTTCGGATCATTTGACGCTTTTCGACGTCCATTTTCTCCGCTTGAAGTTTTTCGAGATTTTCGAGTTCGGCATGAAGCTGTTCGTCCAACTTCTTCGCCAGAAGCTGTGACTCTTTCTTCGCGGCTTCGATGATCTCCTGAGCCATCTTTTGCGCGGCTTCGAATTCAGCGATCGCTTGCTCTTTCGCCTCTTTCGTCTCTTTGAGCCGTTGCTGTACCTCTTCCAGGCGCGTTGCGATCTGAGTGCTGCGCCCTGCAAAGAAGTTTTTGATAGGTTCGGCGACGAAGTACCATAAAATCGCCGCGAAAATCAGAAAGTTGACGACGCGAGGAACGAAATCGGTCCCCCCTGCCTCTTCTGCGGCGAAAAGGGCCATCGGAAAAACGAAGAGTATCGTGACAACCATTTTTTTCATGCGTTCCCTTTCATATCCGACTGAATTTGGCTTTCAAAGATTCTTTGAATAGCGGCATCTGAGAAAGAAGTTCGTTCTTGAGTTGCGACTCCTCTTCTTTCAACCCTTGAAGAAACTCTTCGTAAGCCTTGTCGAGTTCCTCCTTCTTCGCTTCCAACTTGCTTTGCGCCAGAAGTTTCGACTCTTCGATCGTTTTGGCACGCATCGCCGCAGCTTCCGTCTTCGCTTGCGCGATCACCGCTTCCGTTTTCGCCTTGAGCTCGTCGATTTCCGCACTGTTGGAACTGACGTTTTCCAGATCTTTTCGTATGTTGCGGTCACGCTCGTCCATGAATCGCAACAGTGGCTGATAGAGCCAGCTGTTGAGCAGCATCAAGAGGACCAGAAAAACGACGGCCACCAAAAGCATCAGGGATAAATGGATATCCAGCATGCTTTACGCTCCTTTCCAAAAATTGAGCAATATTATCACAGCTATCCAAAATTATAAATTAAGGATAAAGTAAAGCGGCACGTCGTCGGGCCGCTTTGCATTACCCTCCATCCTCTTCCGACCGGCTCAAATCTCCCGGGATAGGCGCTTGATGAAGTTTTTGAGCTCCTCTTCGTTCTCGAAAGCGACTTCAACTTTCGACTTCTTGACACTGATACGAAAGGGAACACTCTCGGTGATCAAATCCCTATAAGGGGTCAGGTCGAAACCTCGAGACACGCTCTTTTTCCTCGAAGTGGCATGGGGCTTGTTTTTCATCTCCTGAACCAACTGTTCGGTTTCACGAACACTCAGTTTCTGCCCCATGATCGTATCGCAGACAACTCTTTGTTGCGAAGCGTCCAAACCCACCAGTACCTTCGCATGCCCCTGACTGATCTGGGCGTTGGCAAGTTTGTCGATCACGTAGTCGTCGAGTTGTAGCAGGCGCAGTGTGTTGGTGATCTGGGCCCGACTTTTATGGATGATCTCCGCAAGTTCTTCTTGAGTGATTCCGTACTCTTCGATCAACTCCTTGTAAGATCGGGCCAATTCCACCGGATTGAGCGATTCACGCTGAATGTTTTCGATCAGCGCCAATTCTCTGAAGCGGCTTCGATCGATATCCGCGACGATCGCTTTGATCGTCTCCAGTCCAGCCATTTTGGAGGCACGCACACGGCGTTCACCGGCGATCAGGATATAATCACCCTCTTCTTGCTCGATGACGACGACAGGTTGCAAGAGACCGTGACGACGGATCGACTCGGAGAGCTCTTTGATCGCCTCTTCGTCGAAATGGGTGCGTGGTTGGTACGGGTTGGGTGTGATCTCGTCGAGGGGAATTTCGACGATCCGTTCCGTCACCTCCTCACCTTCGGTTCTAAACTCGTTTTCGTACGCTTCGGCCACTTCACCGAGAATGGCACCCAAACCACGTCCCAGTGATTTGTTCTTGACTTTTTTGCCCATGTCGGCCCTCAACTCGCTAGAATCGCCTGGGCCAAATTTTGATACGCTCTGGATCCGGTCGATTTCACGTCGTAAAGAATGACCGGTTTACCGAAGCTTGGGCTTTCGGCCAGCTTGACGTTTCGGGGGATCACGATGAACTGGTCGTCTTCCGATTTGAAGAGTTTGGTTTTGAAGTGTTGGGTCAGGTCCGCGAATACCTGTTTGGAGAGATTGTTCTGACCGCTGTACATCGTCGGCAGAAAACCTTTGATTTTGAGTTTGGGATTGATCGTCTTTTTGATCAAGCGGATCGTATTGAGTAGCTGTGCCAACCCTTCGAGGGCGAAAAATTCGCATTGAATCGGAATGATGACCGAATGGGCGGCACTGAGAGCGTTGATCGTGATAGGTCCCAGCGCCGGCGGCGAATCGATGATGATGTAGTCGTAGCGCTTTTTCACTTCGTCGATCTTGCGCTTGAGGACAAGTTCCCTACCCTTGCGATTTTCACTATCGTAAAACTCTTTTTCGACCCCGACCAATCCGATATTGGATGGTACCAGATGCAGCGTTGGAAGCGTCGTTTTGAGTATCGTGTCGCTGATCTTTTTGGCTCCGATCAGCACATGGTAGATATTGTATTCGTAATCGTTTCGATGGAAACCGAGGCTCGTCGTAGCGTTCGCTTGCGGATCGGCATCGATCAATAGCACCTTTTTCTCCGCGACCGCCAGCGAAGCAGCCAGATTGACCGCCGTCGTCGTCTTGCCTACGCCACCTTTTTGGTTCGCAATGGTTATGATTTCGCTCATCTCAGACTCGTTACCCTTTTGTTTCCGATCATAAGCGATCCGTCCGCTTGCAGGACCGCCTCCCCTAGATGGACCTTCTCGTCACCGTCATGTGCCGAAAATTTTTTGCTTCTGTCAAATTCTAAACTAAAGATGCTAAAAATCTGCTTCCATGTCGACTTTTTTTCCAGCTCGATCAAGAAACGCTCCAGCACCTCTTCCGGCGTCGTCGAGATATCCAAAACGGCGAAATTTTCAGGCGCATCCGCGAGATTGAGGCCAATGCCAGAAATGATCGTATCCTTTTTTAAAGAGGTGATACAGCCACCTGCTTTACGATCGTTTACATAAAAATCGTTGGGCCATTTCACCCAGACTCCCGATCCCATCTCGGCCAGCGTCAATTTCATCGTCATGGCCATATAGATCGAAACGGCATTGAGGGGAAGATCCTCGGGCAGTCGATCCCGTTGCAAAGCTACGGAAGCGAAAAAGTTGCCGGGCCGACCGATCCAACGATGTCCACGACTTCCGATACCATCGCTTTGTGAGCGTGCCAAGACGGCACAAGGAAGCGCTACCTCCCCCTCTTTCACCCTCTCTTCGAGCCACGTCTGAGTCGACGGCAAACGATCAAACGAATAGATCACCAACGCCCAACCTCTTACCTCGCACGTAACTGGCCCCGTCCATCGCCTTTTTGGAGGGTGGCTGCACTTTTGCGACGATCAACGCCCCTTGGCCGCAAGCGACGGTCACACTCTCCTCTTCGATCGCCAAAATCCTACCCGCCTCCCCCTGGCCGGCCGTAGGAACTATTTCAAGTAGTTTCAATCCGCTGGCCAAAAAGATGCCCGGCCATCCCTCGAACGCTCTGAAACGATTGTAGATCGTCGACGCATCCATCGAGAAGTCTATCAAACCGTCGTTTCGACGAATTTTTCGGCAGTAGGAGGCGTCGGCATCGCATTGCGGGAGTGGACGCAGCCGATCGTAACGTTTCAATACGGCGACCGTTAGCTGCGCCGCATCCTCGGCCAACAAAGTGAAAAGTTCGTTTTTTCGATAGGTTGGAAAAATCTCACGCACGCTATAAGCGAGTACCGGGCCGCTATCGAGTCCCTCTTCCATCGCCATCGCCGTCATGCCCGTCTTCTCGTCGCCATGGAGCAACGCCTCTTGGATAGGGCTGGCACCTCGATATTTCGGCAACAACGAAGCGTGGAGGTTGATGCACGGTGCGAGCTGTAAAATCTCCTTGGGTAGCAGCTGCCCATAGGCCGCGACGACGATGAAATCGGGACGATAGGTCGCGATCGTCTCGTGACATTGCCGGTCTTTGAGATGATCCGGCTGATGGACCGGCACCCCCGCCGCTTCGGCCGTCGTTTTCACCGGAGGTGGCGTAAGTACCTTTTTACGCCCAACCGGTCGATCGGGCTGCGTGAAAACCGCCACCACCTCCATGTCGAGCTCTTCAAGCAACTTTTTCAAAATCGTATCGGCATACGCTGGCGTTCCCATAAAAAGAATACGCATCGACATCCTTTCGAACTTTAAAGTCTACGATCGCTCATCCCGTCCGATCTCAGCGCTTCTTGCGACGCCGTCGAAAGAACCATCCCAACAGCCCTATCCCCATCAGCACACCGAGGACCTGCGTCCACGCACCGATACGGATATTTTTGCCCAGAATATCGTTGTGCGTCGGACGGTCGATCTCGACACCCGCCACATCGGCGACATGATGCATCAAACTCACGGCCAAATCCCCATCGGGAATCGTCTTATGGCATGCCAGACAGGCCCCGCGACGATCGAGTTTGGCCCGCTGGGCGTTGCTCAGCGGCCCGGCCAGATTCCAGTGATTGTCCACCGTTTGCAAAGGGGTGCCGTTTTCGTCGACGAATCGGCTCCAATCGACGTTGAAATTTTCTATTTTCGGCTTTTGGATCGTATAGCGCGAGGGGATTACCCGACCGTCGGCGGTTTTGAGATCGACGATGAAATCGTGGCCCATGTCACCCCACACTTTGCCTCCCTCGATACCGTAACCCATCGCCGCAGGATTGGCATGGCAGCTTTCACAGGCCCTGGCCTCTTTTTGGACCGTATGCGAATGGACCGAAGCCATGACGATACCGGGAAGTTTTCGTTGGCTGCCCGGATGTTTGTAATCTGGCATCTTGAAAACATGATTTTGCAAAATCGCTTTGCCATCTTTACCGATGACGGTGACGACCACTTGACAGCCCGGCATCGCCGGCGAAATTCGTCCTTCGCCGTTCTGTACCAAAGGCGGGTTCTCCCAACGCAGATAGCTACGGGTCTCCGTCACTTTTCCGGGGATCAAATGATCACGTAACGTTTTACGATAAGCCGCATCGGTGCCGTGGATATCCCGATCGTGGGCCGCCGCCAGCCAATCGACACCCTTTTTGCCGCCGCTATAATCGATCTTGACATGACAGCCGTAACACTGGGGCGCCCAAGTGTCATGACAGGTATAACACTCCATCCGATCGTTGTGTTTGGCGATCTTGTCCATCGCGACGAGGCCGGCTTGGGAGAGCTTGCCGCTCTCTTTGAGTTTTTTCAGCGGCGTCAGCGTCAGCGTCTTGCCACTGGCGAGGTAGACCAATACCTCATCGCCTTTTTTGACGACGTTTTTATAAGGATTACCCCGTGCCGTCAACAGATACCCCTCTTTTTTGGGATAGACGGTCCCTTTTTTGAGATAGTCGGCCAGGCTCTGAGCCACCCCTCGCGGCTTCCCTTGCGCCGGACGAGTCGCGAACTCGTCACCGTAGCCCAGCGGCAGTTCCCAAGGATACTTTTTGGTCGTACCGTGACAATCTTGGCATTCGATCTCCACCGGCCCCAGCGTCGCCCCCACCAAGAAACCATCCCCATGCAGATCGCGAGTCGTATGACAATCTTGGCAGAGCATCCCTTTTTTCATGTGGACATCTTCTTTGAGGTGCAGATAGTGTTTGGTATGAAGTTTGGGTTGGGCTTCACCGTGTTCGCCCCATGTAGGGTTGTATGCCGTCTCCATCAACCCTTCGTAACTGACCCCGATACGTTTACCGCGGTTGTGACAGGTCGAGCAGGTCTTGGTCGGCACACCGGTATAGGTGACGCCATGGACCGTCACTTTGGCGTTTCTGGAGCTTTGAATCTGATGGACCAGCAAATGACCCGGCTCCTTTTTGGGAATCGTCGGATCACCCCCTTCGTAGAAACCGTCGTTACTGTAGGGAATGTGGCAGCTCGAACACCCCATTCCGCGATAATCCCCTCGCTTTTGACGCCCTTTGGAGCCGGTATGGCAACGCAGACACTCCTGCCGCAAATAGGTATACGCCGCCAATTTCGGGTTTTTCGCCACCTCGTCGGGCGTGGGAGCGGGCGGAAGCTCTTTCATCGATTTCGGAAAGACCTGAGGATTCAGTTCGGAGAGCTTTTGCATATACTTCCGGTAGATTTCGGTACCCAGTCGCTTGTGTGGATCGGGATTTTTCGTCGTGTAGTTGCCTACGTCGTGGCGATACCCTTCCAGACCGCCAAAACTATAGAGCGTGCCGTGGATTTTGCCCTGTTCCGTCATCATGAGGCTATTCATCTGGGCTTGTACCTGCTCTTTATGACACATGCCGCAGGTGTTTTGGTTGATCCAAGCACTACCTGGGTCGGGATAGAAAGCTTTGGGACCTTCATGGAGACTGAAGTAGCGAGGCGTTCCGCGATGGGCCATCTCTTTCGTTTCGGCATCGGGATCACCCCCGTGGCAGACCACACAGCTATTGTCACCCACGCCGGCGATGTCGGCTTTTTTGGCGATCGCCCGGGCCATGCCCGTCTGCGGTTCGCGGATATGCTCGATGCCACCGTGACATTTGAGACAATTGTTGGCCCACGTCGAGAGTGCCAAACCGACCGTGATCAACAAAAAACGTCGGACCGTTTTCATACCCTTCTCCATTCCCGCTCGAAGCGATGTCCTAGTCGAATGATACTATCACAGGAATCATAAGAAAAAAGTAAGTCTCTATCGATGCGCACACCATGCACGTTTTCCATCTAAACTACTATTGAAAGTTTTAGCAGAAAGGATCACCATGTGTAGCAGTTATAAAACAGTCAGACCCTATCGTCGCCGGGTCTCAAGAAGCAAAGAAGCGTCCCAAAGCAAGAAAATTCATTTCGACGAAGCGCGTATGAAGCCCGATCACACATTCGTCGACGAGAGAGTTTCACTCCGG
>CAZORY010000051.1:4450-10666 GCA_964582435.1 uncultured Campylobacterales bacterium | reverse complement strand
GTTGTCGATCGTGATCTCTTCACATCGCTCTTCTTGCAACCGCTGCAACGCCTCTTGGACCGACAGACGACCCTCCCCGGGATAATAGAGGCGTACACCCGCCTCCTTGAGGATCATGAAGGGGTTGCCCCCGATATGTTGGGTGACGATCCGATCCACACCCTCTTCGATCAGCCAGACCACCGTTTTGGGCCCGGCGCCGGCGTAAGGATTCTCTCTTATCTCCACCGACCCGTTCTCGTCGATGAAAGCGAACCATTTGGCTTTGCCGAAGACGGTGGTCAGGGGAGGGTTCTCCCCTTGCCTTTTCACCGGCATCGCGATCATGTCACTGAGCCTTTTTCATATGCTTTTGGGCGATATCCCAACGCGGATAGACGAAGACCGTATCCCGCTCGACGGTGATCTTTTTGGGATCGTCGACGGCGAACGCTTTGATCTTGATCGGAATCGGCGTATCTTTACGGGTGTTTTTGGCCAACGGTTTGGTCGCCCAGAGCGTGACGATCTTTTTGGCTTTTTTACCCGCCATCAATTTGAAGGGCTTGGTCGGACGCAGAATCTTGATTTCCGGGTGGCTCTCCACTTCGAAATAGTAACTGTGATCCTTGCTATCGGTATTTTGGAAGAGGAACGTATAATCGTTGACCACCTTGCCATCGTGGGTGAAACGATAGAGCTGCGCCGTTTTGTTGATATTGAGCAGCATATGCTCTTTTTTCGTACCCATGACCAGCAAGGCGATGAAAACGATCGTCAACGCGACGGCGTAGGCGATCGTTCTGGGGCGAATGAAGTGGGTCTTTTCATGCTGCTCGATCTCCCTCGGGCTCGTCCAGCGCACCAGGCTCTCTTTGCCGAGCGCACCCATGACTTTCGTACACGCATCCACACACTCGAGGCAGTTGATACACTCGAGCTGCATTCCTTGGCGGATATCGATATGGGTCGGACAGACCTTCACGCAGCTTTCACACGCCGTACATTCGGCTTCCGGTTCTCTTGCGTGCAACTCTTTGACACTATGGACCAGCTTTTTACTATCCTGCCCCTCATGGTCGTAGATATGGCCGCCACGATTGTAGTCGTAGATCGCCATGATCGTATCGTCGTCGTACATGACCGACTGAACACGGCTATAGGGACAGATATAGATACAGAAGTTCTCTTTGAGCCATACCACGTCGACGATCAGAAAGAGGGTGATGCCCAACCAAAAACCTATCAGGATCGGATGTTGACCGGGATTTTGTATATAGGCGAAGAAATCTTCCGGCGGCACGAAATACCAGAGAAAATCGGCGGCGGCGATCAATGCCAGAATCGACCAGAGCAGGATCGCTACCCCCTCCTTGGCTTTATTGGCCGGTTTGGAAAAATCGGGCTCTTGCTGTTTGTTGGTGATACGTTTGCGCAGATGCAGAAGCTTCGTCTCGAACAGGTCACGATAGATGACCCGGAAGATCGTCTGCGGACACGCCCATCCACACCAGACTCGCCCTCCCAGCGTCGTCATGAAGAAGATGCCCAAGAAGAGCAACATCAGCAAAAAAGGCATCAGATAAAGCTCTTGCATATCGAAACGCACGAACATGAAATGGAGCTGCTTGTGGTCGAAATTGAGCAAAAAGAAGTGGTTGCCGTTGATTCGGATGAAAGGCAAGACCAAAGCGACGATCGTGACGATTCCGAACAGCCAATAGCGTTTGTAACGATAGGGTACCCAATTCTTCAGATACTCTTTGGCACGGTTTCTCTTTTTGGGCGCCGCGGCGCCGGCGGTTGCTTGCATCGTTTAACTCCTTGTCAGTTTGGTTTGACGATCGTTCGGATCGTTGTCGAACGGGCAGATCAACATTTCGTCGGAGATAATATCGGCTTCCATCGGCCGTCCGATCTCGATGAAAGTGTTGTCCACCAACTCTTTGAGCGAGCGAGATTCGATATAGTCTTTCAGCGAGCTACGGTTCACTCCCAGCTCTCTGGCGATCGCACTCACGCTCATCCCCTCTTTGAGCATCTGTAAAATCTTCGGTTGCAACGTATCGAATTTGGAGCGGGACTTGCTGCCTTTCGGACGCCCCACGCCGCTACGCTTCGCGGATGGGACCGACCGCTCCTCGTTGAGCAGGGGCATCAACCGTCCGATCGGCGTCTCCTTCGTCACCAACATCTTGTTGGAGGCGATATGCAGGTTGATCCGGCGGCTCATGATACACCCCAGTATTTTCGTCAGCTCCTCCACCTTGTCGCTGAGTGTCCAGATCTCGTCGACGATGAGGTGGTCGCCCTCCCCCATCGAGTGCATGAAATCCTCGAACTGCTTCCGCTCCTCGATCGGGCGATTTTTACTCGAGTGTTCCACCACCTCTTTGTCGATCTCCAAACCGGCGCCAAGGGCGTAGCTGATCACCGATTTTTGCTGCAACGTCAGGTTTTTGGCTCCCGGCACTTGTCGCAAATAAGCGTACGTCATAAGCCATCCTAATCGTTGTAATAAGTGACGAAAGAATGATAACCATTTTGTCGACGAAAGTCAATAAAATCAAAATTAAATCGTCAGAATTGATATATTTTCGCCATCTTTCCATCTTTTACCATATTCGTCGGCTTCGTAGACCGTCAATCTTTCGACTCCCTGGCGATCTATGCTATAATTAAATAAAAATTAAGGATTCGAGCGTGGAAGCGAAATTGACCCATCTAGATGAAAAGGATCGGCCGAAAATGGTGGACGTAGGCGCCAAAGAGCCTACCAAGCGCCAAGCGACCGCCAGCGGCGTCATCAAAATGAGCCATGAAGCGTACGAGGCGGTCGTCACGAACCGCGCGAAAAAAGGGCCCGTCCTGCAAACAGCGGTGATCGCGGCGATCATGGGCACCAAAAAGACGCCTGAGCTTATTCCGATGTGCCACCCGCTTCTACTCAGCGGTATCGACTGCGATGTGGAGGAGCTTCCCGAACTGCCGGGATTCAGACTCAGCGTCACGGCGAAGCTGACCGGCAAGACGGGCGTCGAGATGGAAGCCTTGACCGGCGTGAGTGTCGGTCTTTTGACGATCTACGATATGCTCAAAGCGATCGACAAAGGGATGGAGATCCTCAACGTTCGTCTCGAATCCAAGGAAGGAGGTAAAAGTGGAACTTTTAAACGCGATGGATAAAAAAGTCGAAATCGATTACCCTTGCGAATGGAAATACAAAGTGATCGGCGAAGAGAAGGAGAAGATCGAAGGAGCGATCCGTGCCGTCATGGGCGAAAGACTCCATACCTGTACCTACTCCAGAGCGTCGAAAAAGGGAAAATATCACAGTTACGAAGTCAAAACCCTCGTCCACAACGAAGATGAGCGAACCGAACTGTTTCACCAACTCAAACGACACGACGACCTGAAAATGGTCCTCTGATAAAAAAGGAATTCGATGGAACTAGATATCAAAGCTTACCGAGACAAAGCGATCGAAGAGGGTGCCTCGACGAAGGAGGCCCTACACATCGGCATACGTAAAGCGATCGAAGGAGCCGTCCATCGACACGAGGGGATGTCGGCCCGTAATCTAAGCGAATCGATCGCCCACGCCCTCGCTGAAGAGCTCACGGCCCTCGATGCAAGCGACGAAGAGACGCTGCACGAAGCTTTCGAAACCCTCGTCGAGACGGTGCAACGTCCCAAAGAGAAGGAGATCGAGCGTCTGATCGTGGAGATCGATCGACTCCAGCGGCACTTGGCCACCGAAGAGGAGGAGCTACAACGCAATCTCAGAGAGCTTTTCATGGGCATCGACCAAGCAGGGCAAAAGCTCGATGCCGCACGCCGAACGACATGGAAAGAGGCGCTGGAAAATACGGAACTTGGCCATGTCGAAGGCTTGGGCATTCTCACCGAAACGGTCGAAGCGGCCTTTATCGCCGCTTTGGAAGAGTCCGACGACGTGCGCGAAGCGATCCATGAAGTATCCCGCCAGATCACCCATAAAGCGTTGGGAGAAGGATTGCTCAGCGCCGCTCGAATCCGGGCGATTCTCACGACGATTCTCACGGAAGCGGCGGAATTGGCCGAGGCGACCCCCACCAAAGCCAAAGAGATCCTCTACGGCGTCGTGGGAGGTATCAACGACGCGCTGATCGCTACGGTACGCCAACTCAAAGAACAGCTCGCCTTCGCCCCCGAAGAGATCAAGACCAGCCATATCCTCAATTGGGACGAAATGGTCGCGATGCTCTCCCGATCCGACGAATTGTATCGTGAAATCATCGAAGAAGTAGCGACCAAGAGTTCGCCGTTCGTGCGTGAAATTTTGGAAAGCTCCTCCCGTGCCACCGGAGAACAGCTCGGCCAGCTCAGACAGATCAGTGCCGAAACGATTCTCGTCGCCAAAGAGAAGCTGGCCACACTCGCCAAAGAGGCTGCCGCCAGGGGTATCGAAATCAAAACCCAGTTGGCGTCCGAAGCGAAAAAGCTTGGAACCAAAGCGTGGAAAAAGGCGCTGGAGATGGCCGAAGCCTATAAAAACCGCATCGAACGATAGATCGACGCTATCGGTCGAGATCCTTGGCCATGGTGAAGAGGTCGGAAAAGTTGTTTTTGAAGTCCCTGCATCGGTCGCAGACCTTTTCGCCTCCTTTGTAAGGGAAGGCCACCTTACACTCTTCGCAAATTTCCAATTCGTGTTTGACCAATAGGTTCATTCGATCGAAGGCGAAAGCGATCAGATCGAACGTCTCGTCATCTTCGATCGCACGCGGCTGACAGATGTCGTTGCAAATGGCACAAGCGATACATTTACCCTGCTGAAAGACGATCCCCGTATTGTCCTGCAGGAGTGAAAGCGCACCCGTGGGGCAAAACAGTGCACACTCTTGGCAGTTGGTGCACGCCAGCGCGTCGATCGTTTTACCGACATTGAACGAAAAGCGCGTATCGAACGTCGTACGCTCCGGAAATTTCTCGGCCTGGCGCTTGAGGGCGTTTTGGAGCATCACCCGTTTTTTGGGCGGTCGCTTCTGCTCCTCGCCACCATGCATCTCTTGCGGGCTCCGAGGTTTGCTCGTTTCCTCTTTCGCCGCACCCAGCGTCACCAATCTTTTCAGCAATCCCCGCCTCTTTTCGTCGGTGAGCTCGGTCGCCTTGGCCGTCTCTTCGGGCGCCGTGCGTCGAAACTTCATCGCACCCCCACTCAGGGCGATCAGACGTTCCGCTTCGTTCAAGGCTTCTTCGATGGCATGCAAAATTTTGCCCTCTCGATTGATCGGGCACGTCGCACAAAAAGAGAGATCGCAAGCGACCTGCCCTTCAGACTCCAAGCCTATCACCGCGAAATGCTCCGCGCTGAGCGCGCCTAGACAAGGGACGTTCTCTTTGCACGATACGAGAGTGCCCTTGTCGGTGACGAAACCCTCCACGAACTCTTCCGGATCGAACATCCGGCTCTCCAAGGCCTGGGTGGGACAGCCCCCCATACAACCACAACACCCCGTACAGGCTTGGACGTCGAGCCTGAGTCTACCCCGATCGAATCCCATCGCCTCTTCCGGACACAACTGGATGCAGATGTCGCAACTGTTTTTGGCATATTCGCTTCGCAAACAGGCGAAATAGTCGAAAGCGAAGAGGTCGGATGCCATGATCGACTCGTTACGCATCGATCTCTCCTATTTCGTCGACTAGTGTCGAATAGTCGGTCAACAGAAAATCGATCGTGAAATCACAAAGATCCCGATAAAACGGCGTTTCGGCCGTCGGTTTGACGGCGATGAGAAAGGGGACGATCCAGCGAAGCAAATGTTTGTGCAAAAATTCGGCTTGTGTTTTTTTATCACCTGCGGATACGAGGCTTTGCATAAAACCGAACTCGATGCCCGCATGATCGGGAACATAGAGTTTCGAGCCGTCCAGATTGATATCGTACCCGTGACTGAAATAAAATTGCATGACGGGATTTTGCAAACCGACGAGGATCTCGTTTTTACTATCCATCACCGCCGACTCGATCGGATGGTTGTTGACGACGAAAAGGGAGTTGTAATCGACGTTGAGCGCCTCCGAAAGCGTCGCGAAATCGTTTTGAGCGAACCATACCGCCGTCTCTTCGCCGATCGTCGCCAACAGATCGCCGTTGTCCATCAGGTCTTTCAGTGCCTTTTCGTCGATCAGGTCACTGAAAACTCTTGAAAGAAAGGCATAGATATAGAGTCTCGTCTTTTCATCCATTGT
>CAZORY010000051.1:0-4350 GCA_964582435.1 uncultured Campylobacterales bacterium | reverse complement strand
TTGCGCTTCGGATCGTAGCTTCCGATCAACGTCACTTCGTTGGCGTTCTTGGCTTCATCCAATTCACTCGGTTCGATTTTGCCCAGATCGATGTTGTAGTATTTGCCTTCATCGTGGACATAGAGCACCATTTTACCGGTCGGCTTCTGGCCGAAATGCCAATGTTTGTTGCATCCGCCGTAACCACAGGCATAACTCTCGAGTCGACAATCCTTGAAAAGGTCGTTTTTCACACACCATTCGGTCGCTAGAAAACCTTTTTTCTCCACCTGCTCGGTCCCGGCGAAAGCACCGGTCGCGAGCAGCAGCCCCAGGGCCGTCAATGCGATTCGTTTCATTTTGCCACCTCCGCTTTGAGGGTTTTCAGGTAGGCCACCATATCGTCGAGACTTTTATCGTCCAGAGGGAAAGGAGGCATCGTCGAGACACGCTTACCGTCGACCACGTTGTACCACGGCGTATTGGGATGAGCGTTTCGGTTGTAGCCGGGAACGACGACGGCATTGGGATCGACCATGGACTCCTTGAGATAGGCATTGGTCGAATAGCCGCCGATATTGGCCAGACCAGGCGCCATATAGCCAGGCTGACTCATCCCAGGAATGTAGTGACACCCCATGCATCCGTTTTGCATGACGAGGTTTTTACCGTTTTCGACATCGCCTTTGGGGGCTGCCGTCAATTCGGCGACGAGCGCGTCACCGCCTTTTTTACCTTCCAGCTTCACAGGTACCCAGCTAGAGAGCATTTTCAATCCGTCTCGGTTCATCCGCGCACCGTCCCAAACGGCGAAAGCGACGGGGAAAGCTCCTTTGTCGAGATTGAGATAAGCATCTTTCAAAGGTCTGGCGACCGTGCCTTTCCAGGCTTTTTTGTCGTATTTCATATCGGCGTTGAAGGCTTCGCTACCATCTTTGATCTCCGTCATCGAACGGAAACCTTCGGAGACGAAAGATCGCTGATAATCTTTGACGGCCAGCTTCGCCTGGGCTTTGTGATATGTTTTCAGATCATTGCCGAACAGATTCTTGCTCAGATCTTGCTGTTGCATACCCACATCGCCATGACCGTTGGGCTCGAAAATCGGCTGCACCGCTTTTTGCAGATGGATCACGACAGGACGTCCGGTGCTACCCATTCCGATGTAGGGGAGTTTTTTCGGATCGTCGAACTTTTCGGGGAACTGTACGGCGAATCCATCGCCATATGCATCGCTGCGATACCCTTGTTGGACCGTGCGTGTGCCATCGGGCCATTGAATCATGAAAGCGATATTCTTACCGTCATACAACGCTCTTACCTGGGCGGCTTTCGCTTTCTCATTCTTATTGAGGGCATTGGCTTTGGCGTCGTTGAGCGTGATCGTCGTCTGCGGGTAGAGATCGACTTCCGTCGCAGGCGCTTTATCCCATACTTTCGACGTCGGAGCCAGTTTCATGACATTGCGGCTCGTCTTTTTGGCGACAATCGCGTCTTGGGCCAGGGCGGAGCCGGCCATCACAGCCGTGACCACCGCCAGTGAAACCATCTTATTCATATTCCACCACCTTGAATTTGTATTTATTCTCGGTATTTTTACCTGCCATGTATCGATTGTCCACAGGTGCCAAAGAGAGACCCTGCTTCTTCGCGATACTTTGATAGTAGTTCTGATCGAGTCGGAACATATCTTCATGTTTGTAAGCGATCAGGATATCCATCAATTCGCTTTTACCCGTTTTTCGGCGCTTCTCTTTCTCTTCGCGGATGACTTTCATCGCGTGATGCACCTCTTTGCCGAAGAGTTTCTCGAGCTCTTCGATCGGCACACGGTTGCTGCCTTCGATGATGCGGCCTTCGGCGTCGAATTTCGGCGGCGCCTCCACAGGCGGGACGTAATAGACGTTCGGTTGTGTACCGTAGTCGCTTCGCAGGGGCAAAGCCACTTTGTATTTATGGACCAGCTTGTGGACCTGTCCCTCTTCGTCGTCGAGGAATCCGACAAATCGAATACGTCCGACACACTGCTGCGCACATGCCGGCGGAAGACCCTTTTCGACCCGCGGGAAGCAGAGAATACACTTTTCGCTCTTGCTGATTTTCGGGTTGAAATAGATCTTTTTGTAAGGACAACCGGCGATACAGTAGCGATATCCTTGGCAGCGATCCAAGTCGACCAGCACGACACCATCTTGCTCACGTTTGAAGATCGCATCCCTGGGACATGCACTCAGACATCCCGGATTCGTACAGTGGTTACAAATCCTCGGGATATAGAAGAAGTAGTTGTCGTTCGGGAAGTCGCCCGCACCTTCGTCCTCATCCCAGTTAGGACCCCATGTCGGCTCGATATTGGGCTTGAGTTGTGCCCCGAACTGCAACTCGTCGTGGTTGTAATCCCAAGGCACACCGTAATCGGCTTCGATATTGGGGACGATACCCGCTTGAAGATCGCCGGCGGCGTCGAAACCGCCGCCGAGCTCCATCCAGTTTTTCGGATAGCCGGCACCTGGATAGGTCTCGACGTTGTTCCAGTACATGTACTCGCGCCCATTTCGGTTGGTCCACTGAGTTTTACATGCAACGGTACAGGTCTGGCATCCGATACATTTGTTCAAATCCATTACCATCGCTAATTGTCGTTTAGACATATTGCTCTCCTACCTTATACATTTGCTTTTTCGAAATCAATGGCACCGTCGTAGGCGTACTGGTTTCCGTCCCAGAGGCCGCCGAACTTCAAGTGACCCCATCCATCTGCCATTTCCAGCAGGTTCAAAGACATCGGTACCACTTCGTTATGGCCCTTTTTGAATTTGTACATATAGGGCTCCCAGCCATGCTCCATCACCAAGCTATCCGGCGGGCAAGAGCTAGAAACTTTGGCCATCGCGTAGAATTCACCCAAATTGTTGAAGATACGGATCGTATCGCCGTCTTTGATACCTTTCTTCTCCGCCACTTTGCGGTTGACTTGGATATAAGGTACGCCCCGTTGCAATCGTTGCAAGGTTCGACTCGTCTTCCAGTTGGAGTGGATCGACCAGCGTGCGTGCGGCGTCATCAGCGTGAACGGATATTTCGCCGTTTTGGGTCGGATACCTTCCAGCGCGCTGTTGGTCTCCGCACCCAATTGCAAATACCACTCGTGATCGACGTAGAAAGTTTGTCGGCCGCTGAGCGTTTCGAGTCGCTCGAATTTGTAGAGCGTGTTCTCGAACGTAAAGTACGGACGATCGGCATAAAGGGGTGAGAGTTTACCCGCTTTTTCGTTGAGCTGCAAGAAACCACCCGCTTTGTACATCTTCTCCATCGTCCAGGGCTGATACTGATCACATTTTTCCAATGCCGCCTGGACCGCCAGCTTGTCGGTACCCAGATAAGGTTCCGCCGCCGCTTCGGACTCTTCGTCGGTATTGGTATACTCTTTGTACGCGATCGAAAGATCGTGATACCCTTCTCTCGCGTGCTTTTTGTCGTCTTTGACTTTCGCTTTCGCTTTGTTTTCGGGTTTGTTGGCGATCTCTTCGAGTTTTTTCGCGATCAGTGCGAACATACTCCATTCGTCCTTGGCCTCTCCGACGGGCTTCATGTTCGCCGGCGGCTGCGCCAGGTTGGTGAAGCGATGGTATCCCGGGCTCGTACGGATATCGTAAACTTCGTAGTGGGATTTCGCAGGCAACAGAATATCCGCCCATACGGCCGCATCGGACATACGGAAATCGACATAGGCCCAGAACTTCATCTTTTTCAAGAAGGCTTCGCGATATTTGCTACCTTTGTTTCGGCGGAATTTGGAGTCTGCGACGATGATCGCCACTTCTGGCGTCCACCAAGGTTTGACACCGCTTTTTTTACCGTTTTCACCCTCTTTGAGCAACGATTCGATCAGTTCCATATAATCTTTTTTGCTCATCTTCTGGGCGCGTTGTACATCTTCGTCGCCGAAATATTGGTCGAAGGTTTCGAGGCCGTCGCCATAGACGAATTCGCCGACGAAACCGGAACCGAATCGTGGCTTGTATTTGCCGCCGAAGCCCCCGAGTACGCCCAGGCCGCTGAGGCTGAATTCGTTTTCCGTGTTGAGTCCGCCATAGGGGCCCATACGACCGGTCAAACCACAGATCGAGGCGATGTTCCAGACGCTTTGCAGACCGTTGAAATATTTGTTGAGCGAGAAGCCTGTCGTGATCGTGACCACTTTAGGCTTGGCGATATCGTGGGCCAGTTCGCGAACGGTATCGGGATGCACACCCGTAATTTTCTGCATCGCTTCGGGGCTGTATTTGGCAGCCGACGCTTTGAGGCGTTCGAAGACGGTCGTGACCTTGACCTTCTTGCCGTCTTTGAGCGTGACGGTCCACGTCCCTT
>CAZORY010000050.1:0-10906 GCA_964582435.1 uncultured Campylobacterales bacterium | reverse complement strand
AGTGAAAAAGGCGTTGAAATCCTGGGTGGCGTCAAACGCTTCGGTATCGAAGCACGCTTTTTCGATGTCCACCAGCCCGAACAGATCGAAAGGTTGGTGGACGAGCGGACGAAAGTGATCTTTTTCGAAACATTGACCAACCCCAGCATCGACGTGGCCGATATCGCGGCCATCACCGCCATCGCGGATAGTCATGGCATCCTCACGGTCGTCGACAATACCGTGGCCACACCCGTTTTGTGCCAGCCGATCGCCCATGGGGTGGACGTGGTGGTCCATAGTGCCAGCAAATACACGACGGGGCAAGGGTTGGCGATTGGCGGCATCCTGGTCGAGCGGGAAGGCCTCGTCGAAAAGATCAAGGAGAATCCTCGTTATCCGCAATTCAACGAGCCGGATGTCAGTTACCACGGTCTGGTCTACGTGGATCTGCCGTTGCCTCTTTTTACGCTCAGGGCCCGTCTGAGTCTACTTCGGGATTTGGGGGCGGTCGTTTCACCTTTCAACGCGTGGCTCTTCATCCAAGGCCTCGAAACGTTGCCGATCAGAATGCCGGTCCACTCGGCCAACGCCCTGAAAGTGGCCCGATTTTTGCACGATCATCCAAACGTCCAGCGGGTCAACTATCCTGGGCTTCCCGACGATCCCAACCATGCGATGGCGATGAAATATTTCAAGGATGGGATGTGTAGCGGGTTGCTCAGTTTCGAAGTGGCGGATTTCGAGACGGCCAAGAAGGTCGTGGATCGAACGAAGCTTTTCTCGTTGGTCGTCAATATCGGTGACAGCAAAAGTATCATCACCCATCCTGCCAGCACGACCCATCAACAACTGAGTCCCGAAGAGCTCGAGGCTTGCGGTGTCAAGCCCGGATTGATCCGCTTGAGTATCGGACTCGAAGATGCGGACGACTTGATCGCCGATCTGAAGCAGGCACTCGAAGCTTGAACCATTGTTGTGGAGATTTCGATGAAAGGGTGTGATTGAAGCTAAAAACCCACAAGGCGCTATTCACCAATCCACTCTATCTGGAGAGTGGACGGATATTGGAGCCCTACGAACTGGTCTACGAAACCTACGGCGAATTGAACGAGGAGAAGAGCAACGCCGTTTTGATCACCCACGCCCTGAGCGGGAGCCATCATGCGGCGGGGCGTTACGAAGGGGATCGCAAGCCAGGTTGGTGGGATGGCTTGATCGGCGACGGCAAAGCGATCGATACGTCGAAGTACTTCGTCATCTGCGTCAACGTCATCGGCAGTTGCTACGGTTCGACGGGGCCGATGTCGCCGATGCACCCCTCGCAAGAACCCTATCGGCTCCGCTTTCCCGTCGTCACCGTCAAAGATATGGTCAAAGCCCAGCGGATACTGCTGGGCCGGTTGGGGATCGACAGGCTCCATGCGATCGTCGGTGGCTCGATGGGGGGCATGCAAGCTCTACGTTTCGCCGTCGAATTTCCGGGATTGGCACGCCATACGATCGCGATGGCGGCGACCCATGCCACACGGCCTTGGGTGATCGCCTTCAACAAAGTGGTTCAAGAAGCGATCGTCAAGGATCCCAAATTCAAAAACGGTAACTACGATCCGAAAGATTTTGCGGAAGAGGGGTTCACGGGTCTGGCCGTCGGACGGATGGCTGGCCATATCAGTTATCTCAGTCCCGAATCGATGGATCGTAAATTTGGGCGGGCCTACGTCGAAACGGATGGATTGTTCGAACTTTTCGGAAAATTCCAGGTCGAGCGCTATCTGGAGTACAACGGGTACGGCTTTAGCAAGTGGTTCGATCCTCTCAGTTACCTTTATATCACCAAGGCGATCAATATCTACGATATTTCCCGTGGGTACGATTCGCTTGCCGAAGCTTTGAGTCGCGTGCGAACCGACCTGCATCTCATCGCCTTTCGGCGCGATCTACTTTTCATGCCCGAAGAGATGAAAGAGATCGAGACGGTCATGACCGCCCAAGGGCAGGGTGGATTGGTGAATTACTACGAAGTGGATAGCGATTACGGTCACGATGCCTTTTTGGTCGAATTGGACAAATTCTCCCACTATGTCGCGGATGTATTGAAATAGGTAGAAAAAGTCTGGTGTTGAATTTTTTTGAATGGGGACGATGATGGATAAATCTTTGGATTTTGAAAGTAAAGTCGAAGCGGCGAAAAAGATCATGGAACAGTTGATGGATCCTGAGATCCCGCTGGAGCGAAGCGTCAAACTCTACAAAGAGGGGATGGCGATGCTCAAAGAGGCGGGTGAAATACTCGAAAAGGCGAAACTCGAAGTGGAAACGATCGAAAAAGAGCAGATCGACGAGGATCGGCCATCATGATGAACTTGGCCGTATTGCAGATGCCGACCCAAGGGATGGACCCCAAAACGTTGGCACGCTATTTCGAAACCGCCAAATCGAAAGAGGTGGAAGTGATCTTGTTGGGTGAGTATGTGCTCAACCACTTTTTCAAAGAGCTCGAGACGATGCCGATCAGTATGATCAAAGATCAGAGCGATCACCATTTGGCGATGATCAAAGAGATGGCGAAATCGTACGATATGGTCGTCGTAGCGCCGATCGTTCAGGTCAAAGCCAAAAAATGCTACAAAACGATCGTCAAAGTGACTCCCAAAAGCACCCACACCTATCATCAACAGATACTGATCGATTACGGCCATTGGGATGAAGCCGCTTTTTTCGCCAACGAGGTCAAACCTCTCGAAGATCCCCTGATCTTTACCCATGGCAACCTCCGTTTCGGCGTCATCGGGGGGTTCGAACTCCATTTCAACCACTTTTTCGACCGTCTCAACGCCAGAGACGTGGATGTACTGCTGCTGCCTACCGCTTCGACCTTCGAATCCCACAATCGCTGGCGGGAAGTGATCAAAACGCGTGCTTTTTTACACAATATCTACATTCTGCGCGCCAATCGGGTCGGCGAATATGTGGATCGAACGATCAAGTGGAAATTCTACGGCGATTCGATGCTGGTGACACCGATGGGTGAAGTGGAAACGGTCCTTGACGACAAGGAGTCGTTGATGGTGGTGCCGGTCGATCGTAAAGAGGTCCGTGAAGCCAAACGGATCTGGGGATTCGAAAAACAGCTCACGATCAGAGAAGAGATTCGAGATAAATAAAAATTATATGATATAATCCGGCAAATCATGTCGGAGATATCGTGATGCAAGCCTACTTACACTATTTCAATCGCCAGGTGATGCTCTGGGGAGAAGAGACGCAGCGCTCTTTGCAAAACAAGAAGATCGCCATCGTCGGATCCGGTGGCTTGGGAAGTTCTCTGGTCATCGCTCTTGGTGCCAGTGGCATCGGCCATATCGATCTGATCGATTTCGATGAAGTCTCGGTGCACAACATTCATCGACAGATCGCTTTCAAAACGGGTGACGAAGGGCGATACAAAGCGGAAGTGGCCGCCGAACTGGTCATGGCGCGGTGCCCTTTCGTCGAGGTCGAGCCTTATTTGATGCGTTTCGAGGAGTTCGCGCAGAAGGATGGAGATTACGATCTGATCCTCGATGCGACCGACAATCTCCAAAGCCGTGCCCAGATCGACGCATACGCCAAAAGGATCGGTTGCCCTTGGATCTACGGTTCCGTCGAAGCATTCAACGGGCAGGTCTGTTTTATCGAAAAAAGCTCTTTCGACGCCTTCAAAATCATGGAGCGCGAGCCGGCAGGTATCGCCGCGCCCATCGTCATGCATATCGCGTCCTTACAAGCCAACCTCGCCCTTCGCTACCTTGCCGATCGACCGGTCAAAAAAGATTTGCTCTATTATCTCTACTTCGACGAGGAGGGAGAGCTCATCACGCAAAAGTTCAAAATGCCGACAGATTGAACGGCACGGCAGTGGCGTATCAAAGCATCATCCCTTTGATCAGGTAGAAGATCAACGCCGCCAACAGGGCAGCGGCGGGAACGGTGACGATCCAGGCCGCGACGATCTTTTTGAGAGCGCTGCGTTGGACATATTTGGTTTTGGCCACCGCTTTGAGCGTTTTGGTCTCTTTTTTTATCGCTTTTTGCAAATCTCCGATCACTTCGAAAAGATAGACGATCCGCTCGTAGTCGCCTTGGGTTTTTCGCTCTTTTGCTTCCAGGGTTTCAAGCTCTTTTTCGTGAGCTTGCAGTCGTTTTTTCAATCCTTCGAGTTTCGCTTTCTCCTCTTCGATACGATGTTCCAACCGCTGCGTCCGATCGAGCCACTCCCTGAGGAATCCGACGCCGAAGACCCCGCCTAGAGCGATATGGGTGGAACTGACGGGCAAGCCAAGTTGCGATGCGATGATGACGGTGATGGCGGCGGCTAAGGCGATGGAAAAGGCCCGGATCTGATCGAGTTCGGTGATTTCGCCTCCGACGGTTTTGATCAGTTTGGGACCGTAGAGGGCTAGGCCTAGGGAGATTCCGATGGCGCCGATCGTCATGACCCAAAGAGGAATGACCGCTTTCGTCGCGACGGTATTGTGGGCCAAAGCTTCGTAGATACCGGCTAGAGGACCGACCGCATTGGCCACGTCGTTGGCACCGTGGGCGAAGCTCAGTAGAGCGGCCGCGAAGATAAGGGGAATCGTGAAGAGGCGGTTGACGCTGGAACGGTCCTCGTCGAGAAGGTGGGCGTAGCGGGCGATCGTTCGTTTGACCAATACGAAGATGACCACAGCACCGAAAAAAGCGATCCCTGCGGCGATCGGAAAGCCCAGTTTCACCAGATGTTTGAACCCTTTGAGAATGACGTAGGCGATGAATGCCCATCCCATGATGGCCACATAGAGAGGTACCAGACGCATCGCCGCGTTTTTGGTCTCCTTTTGATAAAGGATACTCTTTTTGATGGCATAGAGAGTACCTGCCGCGATGGCACCGCCAAGAATCGGTGAGATGATCCAACTGGCTACGATTTTTCCCATCGTTCCCCAACTGACGATGGCGAAACTCCCGGCCGCCGCGATGCCACCGCCCATGACACCGCCGACGATGGAGTGGGTCGTGGAGACGGGGGCTTTGAGCCAGGTGGCAAGATTGAGCCAGAGTGCCGCTGCTAGTAAGGCCGCCGTCATCGCCCATACGAAATAGTCCGGATGGGCGAAAGCCGAAGGGTCGATAATGCCCTTTTTGATCGTACCCGTCACATCGGCACCGGCGATCAGTGCTCCTGCTGATTCGAAGATGGCGGCGATCGCGATGGCGCCGGCCATCGTCAATGCTTGGGAACCGACGGCCGGCCCGACGTTGTTGGCCACATCGTTGGCACCGATGTTCATCGCCATATAGGCGCCGAAAAGCGCGGCGATCGCCAGAAAAGGGTTGCCGGGTATCTTGTTCCAAGTAGCGATCAGCACGATCGCCATGAATACCAACGAAAGGCCCAATTTCAGGAAATCTCCCCGACTCTTTTTCTCCGCCTTTTTTTGGATTTTCGTAAAGGTTTTGATCTCCATATACCCCGATCCTTGCGTGAAAATTACATAATGGTAACAAAATCATCTTGAAAGTTTATGTAACGGTTTCGTGACCGAACGGTACCCGTTTGGAAATATTTTGAAGCGATACTTTCATCGTAATCACCCCAAGGAGGATGCGATGAAAGATTCGATGCAAGAGACCATCGAGAAATTGGTCGATTGTCTATGTGAAAAGCATGGTCTTTTCCGAGAAGAGGCCTACTCGATCGTCTACGGTGAGTGGGAATATATCGAAGAGATGGTGGAAACCGGGACAAGCGACAGAAAGCTTTGCAAAAAGATCGCCAAAGAGCTCCTTGAAATGTACATGGTGGCTTGATGAGCGTTTCAGTCGAATCCTATATTCGCCATCA
Organism: uncultured Campylobacterales bacterium; assembly: GCA_964582435.1. Taxonomy (GTDB): domain Bacteria; phylum Campylobacterota; class Campylobacteria; order Campylobacterales; family Hydrogenimonadaceae; genus Hydrogenimonas. Next base: position 5,058 of record CAZORY010000050.1, on the reverse strand, counting down.
TGCACCTGCTATTGGACGGGTGCCCGGTGTGGTGGGACTGCTTAGGCGATTGATCCATGAAGATAGGATCAACCAATTTTTGCATGAGCATGCCAGAGACGACGCCTTCAGCTTTACCGAGTCGGTAGTGGAGTATATGGGGGTCGATGTGGTCGTCAATCACAAGGAGTTGGCCAGGATTCCTTCCTATGGCCGAGCCATCGTCGTAGCCAACCATCCATTGGGGGCGCTGGATGCCATGGCGCTGATCGATTTGATCAAAAACGTCCGTAAAGATATCAAAATTCTCGCCAACGATTTTCTCTACACGTTCGACAACCTCCGTCGATTGCTGATACCCGTGGACAATGTGAGCGGTAAATTGGCCAAAAGCTCTCTCAACGCCATCTACGAGTCCTTGGCGAATGAAGAGCTTTTGATCCTTTTTCCATCCGGCGAAGTGAGTCGAGTCGGATTGACCGGTATCAAGGATGGTCGATGGATGCCGGGATTTTACAAGATCGCGATGCGTACCAGGGCACCGATCGTCCCCGTGTTTATCGAAGCCAAAAACTCCGCGCTCTTTTATGGGCTCTCCTTTATCAACAAAAAGATCGCGACCATCCTTTTGCCCCACGAGATGATGCGATACGAAAACCGATCGATCGGTTTCAAGATCGGGCGACAGATTCCTTACGAATCCTACGCGATGCCCTCCTTGCCTACGAAAGAGTCGGTACGATTGTTGAAAAAACATTTCTATCGGGTCGCGAAGGGCAAAAGAGGGCTTTTCAAAACCGTGGGAGAAATCGCCCTACCTGAAGATAGAGCGGAACTCAAAAGCGCCTTACAAAAGGCGACGGTGTTGGGCGAAACGAACGACGGTAAGAGAATATTGCTTTATAGCAGCGACAAAAAAGATGTCGTCTTCAAAGAGATCGGGCGTCTAAGAGAGATATCTTTTCGTCAAGTGGGTGAGGGAAGCGGGAAAAAAAGGGATTTGGATGCGTTCGATTATATCTATCGCCACTTGATCATTTGGGACGAGGAGTCATTGGAGATCGCCGGTGCCTATCGTATCGGTATCACCCAAGAGATCGTTAAGGATTTCGGCATCGAAGGGCTTTACACTTCCACTCTGTTTCGTTACGACGATCGCTTCGCCCAGTTTTTGCAGCAGGGAATCGAGCTTGGGCGAAGTTTCGTGCAGCCTAAGTACTGGAACTCCAGAGCCCTCGATTATCTCTGGCAAGGCATCGGGGCTTACATAAGGAAAAACCCTCGTAGTCGTTATCTTTTCGGACCCGTAAGTCTCAGTGCCAATTACGACGAAGAGGCCAAAGCTTGGATCGTCCTTTTTTACAAAAAATATTTCGGTGCCAAAGAGCCTCTCGTTCGTCATAAACGACCCTATCGACCGAGTGTCGCTTACCGATCGACGTTCGAGAGATCTTTCGATAATCTTACGTATCCACAGGCGATGACGAAGCTCAAAAGCCATCTCGCGATGCGGGGGTTGAGTGTTCCCACACTCTACAAGCAGTATACCGAAGTGACCGAAGAGGGCGGATCTTTTTTCATGGATTTCGGCGTCGATCCAGACTTTGCCGACTGTATCGACGGTTTTATCGTCGTCGATCTTCAAAAGCTCAAACCATCCAAAAGAAAACGATACATAGGAGAGTAGATGGACCGACCCTATTTCAGTGAGGCCAAAGTCGGGGATGAGGTGTACGGTTTGATTTTCGGCCGCGGGAAAATCGCACGAGTGTTGCCTGAGAGTCACTATACGATCATCGTCGCTTTCGACAACGGATACGAAGTTCCTTACACCGAAGATGGTGTTCCCGGATGGGGCCGCTTCAAACGTCAAACACTTTTTTACAAAGATGACGTCGATTTGACCGATGTCGACTTTTCACCGAACACCAAGGTTCTCTCTCCCAAAAAGATCATCAAGCTTCGCGAAAAAAACGAGCTACAGGTTCGTTTACCCTCCGGAGCTTGGAAAAGCGTCAAAAAAGCCGATCCCGATTATGTGGAGATGCTTTTAGAGAGTGAATGGTTTCACCTCTTTCGTAAAAAAAGATCCAAAACCGACAAAAAAAAGGGAGCCTAGATCTCTTCGTGGAATCGCCAAAAATCTAAAAAACTCTTTTCGATCGTCATCCGATGGGCCTTTTGATAGGCCAACTCCCCGCAACTTCTTCTCGATACGTCGTTTCGACATAGCCGTTCGATGGCTTGGGCCCATACTTTCGCATCGTCGCTATCCACGATGGCACCGAAACGATCTTCCACGAAATCGAGATGTCCTCCTTCGGAGGCCACGACGACAGGCAAGGCGGAAGCCATAGCCTCCAAAATGGTCTGACCCAGTGTTTCGGTGACGGAGGGGGTGACGAACAAATCGCTCGCGGCGTACAGAAAAGAGAGTTCTTTTCCGATCCGTTTGCCCAGATAGATGACGTTCGGGAGGGATTTGGCCGCGGCGATCGCTTTTGTATTCCCTTCCCCAACGAGGATCAGTTTGGCATCGATCTTCTTGGTCTGAAACGCTCTCCAAATGTCCAGTAACAACGCGAATCTTTTCTCTTCGCTGAGTCGTCCAACGTAGAGAACTTTCAATCCTTTCGACGGCACCGAAAACGCCTCCCAATCCATCGTAAAGCGGTGTCTTGGATGGAAACGCAGCGGATCGGTTCCGGGTTGCAAGACACGTACAGGAAGCTCTTTGAGGCCCAGTTGCGATTGTAAAACGGGCAGATAGCGGCTCGATCGTGTCAATACCGCCGAGAAATCCTTGTAAAATCGAGCCATGATCCGTTCCGTGATATTTTTGATACGGTGTGAGCCCGTTTTATCGAAAACGTATTGTGGGAAATCGGTGTGATAGGTGCCTACGATCGGTAGCCGCCGTTTTTTAGCCAACGATTTGACGATCCATCCAGTGGGACCGGGGGTCGAAATATGTACGATATCGGGACGATAGCTATCCAAAATCTTGGCAATCGTTTTGGGTGCGGGGAGTGCGAGATCGAGTTGTGGATACAACGGCATCGGCATGCGGGCGAGTGGATCGAATCGGTGGAGCCTTTCGTTTTGGACGGGGCAGTGCTTGATCGTCGGCGAGTAGATATGCAGGGGTTTGTCTTGACGCAATGCCTGGCACGAAAGATCTTGTAAAAACCTAGAAACGCCGTTGGTATCGCATAAGGTGTCGGTAAAAAGAGCGACTTTCATAGAACCATTGTAAAGTATATGCGATACGAGACGATTACCGATCGCCCTAGGTATGTAATCTTGACGTATCCACTTTGGGTTACAATCGCGGCATGCGATTTCGAGCTATATTCGTTTCAGATATCCATCTAGGTATGCGATACTCCCAGGCGGAGAAATTCGTCGATTTTTTACGTCACAACGAAGCCGAAACGATCTATCTGGTCGGTGATATCATCGACGGGTGGGCGATCAAGCGTCGATTCGTTTGGAAACAGTCACATTCGGATGTGATTCAAAAAATTTTAAGAGCCGCTAGAAAAGGAACGAAGGTGATCTTCATTCCCGGTAATCATGACGAATTCCTTCGGCCTTTCGTACCGTTGATGCTGGGAGACCGGATCGAGGTGGTCGACGAATCTTCATATATGGCGCTCAACGGCAAGCACTATTTCGTCACCCATGGCGACTATTTCGATGCCGTGACGATGACGAAAAGATGGGTCGCGATCATTGGAGATTTAGGGTATGAAGCGCTACTTCGTCTTAACTACATCCTCAATACCGTACGTAAAAAGCTAGGATTCTATCGTCACTGGTCCTTGTCCAAATTCGTCAAGGAGAGTGTCAAAAAGTCGGTCAATTTCATCACAGACTTCGAAAACGTTTTGGCGACGCATGCGATGAAAAGGGGATACGACGGAATCATTTGTGGTCATATCCACAAAGCGGAGATCCGAAAGATCGGTGGGATGGATTACTTCAACTGCGGCGATTGGGTCGAGTCGTGTACGGCACTGGTAGAGACGCTGGAAGGGGAATGGAAGATCATCGATTGGAACGATCGTTAGGTGGCTTTCACTTTTTTGGTTTTTTCTCTCTTCTTTTTCGCGAAGCCCGCTCCTTCTTTGCGTTTTGGCTTTAGATCGAGTCTCTCGATTTTCTCCCGGTAATCGATGCCCGCTTCGTGCATCGCGGCAATACAGGCGGCCAAGGCAGCGATTGGATTGGGGACTTCCTCTTTTTTTTTGTAGGCTTGAAGATTCTTTTCGTTCACCTTGATCAGTTGGCTGAATTTTGGCAGAGTGATATCGGCATCGAGCAGCAGTTTCTTGAACTCAACGAAAGTCATGACGAATCTCCTTTTTTCTATTGTATTGACAAATAGCTTAGAATCTGTCACAATATCTATAATTTATTACTAAAAGTAGTAAATAATTACCAAAAAAGGAGCCACGTATGGCAAAAAGTCTCAAGAAAAAAAGTCTCAAAAAGATTGTCGCGAAAGCGGCTAAAAAAGCGGTCGCCAAGAAAGTGATCAAGAAAAAGGCATGTGACAAAGTGGCCAAGAAAGCGACCAAAGTGGTTTTGAAAAAAGCACCGTCAAAGCGCAAGATGGCGAAAAAATTGGCCAAGAAAGCGATCAAAAAGGCCGCATAAATCATCGTGAGCGTCCTTGGACGCTCTTTTAGGGTAACAAAAAGATGACGTTGCCCGTCGACTCTCTCTTCTTCTTTTTAATGAACCGTATTGGTTGGCAGCGTTTCTTTGGCATTGGTGAATCGTGATTCGCCAATCGAATCCAAATCTTTGTATTTGAAAATTTTCGGTGAGGTGTCTAACGTTTGGACCGTCTCGCAACGATGAAGATTTTCAGGCTTCGGCTTCAGCCTGAAATGATAGGAGAGATGAAAAAAGCAGGCGTCAAAGGAATACGCCATCATCATTCAATCAGCCGAATTTTCCGGTGATGTACTGTTCGGTCATCTCTTCTTTGGGGTTGATGAAGAGCTCTTCGGTGACGCCTAGTTCGATAAGGTCTCCCATATACATGAAAGCGGTATAGTCACTGATACG